>JACRAA010000447.1 GCA_016213595.1 Actinomycetota bacterium
ATGCGATGGCTAGCGCCGCACGGTCGTAGTTCACCCGCCAGCCGCGGAAGTGGAGCCAGGCCTCGTCGTCCGTACGTTCGACGGGATACCCGATGCCGCGCAGGATGGCCATGGCCTCGCCGAACTCCTCGCGGGTCACCGAGATCGGCTGCTCAGGCGAGGGGTCCTTCTCGTACGGCACCCTCATCGTCTCAGCGATCTGGCTCAGCGCCGTGAAGCCCATCCGAAGGCACAGCCGCGCCGAGATGCCCGGGGGGATCGACGGGGCGACGGCCAGGTGCAGCGCCGCCGCGTCCATCACGGCGATGAGCGACGTCACCCAGTGGGACAGGGGGCGCGGGGACCGGAAGCGTACGAGCGTCACGTACGTCGTGTGCGACTCCCCCACCTCGGCCGCCCAGCGCTCCCAGGTCTGGAACAGGCCGTCGAGGTACGTGCCGGGGTCCGCGTCGTAGATCCCCCACCGGGTCCGCAGCAGCAGCTCGGGGCCCCACGCCGGAACGCCCGCGCGCGAGGTCAGCATCGTGACCTCCGTCTCCCGGCGGTTGAACGCCGAGTAGATCGTGGGCAGGTAGCCGACCTGCAGGCCGACGACGATGACCCCACTGAACGCAGCCAGGTACTCGACCAGGGTGGTGACCTCGTTGGTCGGCGGCGCGTACCCGAGGGTGAACATCGACGAGCCCGCCTCGCTGAACGCGGCCTCCCCCGCGAAGGGCAGCAGCACGAGCGCGAACCCCGACCACAGCAGCACGATCCACACGCTCAGCCGCGCGAGCAGCGAAATTGGCGCTTGCCAGGCCAGGATTGCTTCCCGCCGAGGCAGGTTCCGTACCGGCTTGGTCACGATCCGGAAGAGCCCGTCCAGCACCTCGTCGCTCCACCTGGAGATGACCGAGTCGATGCCGCGCGGAACGACGAGCGTGCCGACGACGCTTCCGATCGTGAAGAACAGCAGCGCCAGGCCGGCGACGAAGCCCAGCCACTGCAGTGGGGGCGTCACCGGCGCATCCCCACGCGGGGAGCGCGGGTGGGTCCAGAGATCTGTACGGGAATGGCGGCCTCCTCAGGTGCGCGCGAGTCTAGACGCTCGCGTGCGCGCGGAGGGCGGTTCCGCTACCCCTCGTCCACCACCCGTACGAGGTTCTCGAGCTCGTTCATACGTCCCGTGACCAGCCGGTCGGTCCACTCCCGGTCGTGCAGCGGCTCCACGTGCATCGTCACGTGGGTGGCTCCCTCGACATCGGAGGACGGCGTGAGGTCGACCCGCGTGAGGTGCTCGTACGGCTCGTGGCCCGGCACGAAGTCGATGAGCGAGCTGTAGGCCAGGCGGAAGGGCGGCTCGACCTCGGTGAACGTCTTGCGGGACCGAGTGGTCAGGGGCATCCCATGCTGCCGCATGAAGTCGACCTGCGCCTCGTCGACCGCGGTCATCGTGTAGAGGAGCGTCCCGCCCGGCACGAGGTCGAGCTGCTCCACCTCCGTACGGAACCCCTCCGGTGCCCACCACCGGCCGATCCCCTCCGGCGTCGTCCAGAGCTCCCACACCCGCTCCCGGGGCGCGGGCACGTCACCCTCGATGACGATGTTGGCGCTCGTACCTTCTGCCCCGTCGCGGTTCGTACCCACCCTCTCCGTGCCCGCTCGAGCGCTGACGTTCGTACCCTCTGCGTCGTTGCGGTCCATACCCTCTGGCTCGTTGAGGTTCATACCCTCTGCGCCCGTCGTCATCGTCCGTGTCCTCTCGCCTGACCAGCTTCTCGTCGGGTCCAGTCTCCAGGCCGCTACCCGGTGCGACCCTGTACGAAACCACCCCCGGCTAGCCTGCAGGCACCAGCGTCTCCTGATCGGAGGATGTGGCATGGCTGACCTCGTCCTCCACGCGACCAGTCCCCTGCCGGCACTCGCCTGTTTCGAGCGGCTTGTCGACTGGGAGGCCCACTCGGCGGCCATCCCGTTCACCACCCTCCGGTACGAGGGCGTTCCCCGAGCGGGACAACGCCGCGCGTACGGCCTGGGGCTGCGCCGGCTGCTGGGATGAGGCTGACCGCCAGGCTTCAGCCTCTGGACCACACGTGGCGCAGTAGGTGAGGATGCCGGGAACGTCCGACAGCTGCGCAGACAAGGAGGGTCGCGATGGCCCGGTATCTGGTCTCATTCCCCGACGGCGCCATGGCGCACATTCCCGACGAGGACTGGGAGGACGTCGGCAAGGCTGCCCACGCAGTCATGCGTGATGCCAAGGCTGCGGGCGTGTGGATCCACGGCGGCGGGCTCGTCAGCGACGTGGAGGTCAGCGTGGTCTCCCCCGAGGGCACGGTCAGCGACGGTCCTCGGACGGGCCCGCCCGTCGGTGGCTTCGCCCTCCTCGACGTCCCAAGCCGCGACGACGCGCTCGGGTGGGCCGCGAAGATCGCCTCAGGTTGCCGCTGCGCGCAGGAGGTCCGCGAGCTGCTCCCCGACCCCGAGGCCTGACCCGGCTGGATCCCAGAAAGCGCCGTCACGGATCCCCGGTAGACTTCCGGAGGCTGCGGTGAGGCAGTCGCAATCACCCGAGCCTTCCGAAGGACCCGCATGCCCATTCGTAATGACCTGCGAAACGTCGCGATCATCGCCCACGTCGACCATGGGAAGACGACGCTCGTCGACGCGATGCTGTGGCAGTCGGGGGCGTTCCGCGCGAACCAGGACGTCAAGACCCAGGTCATGGACTCGATGGACCTGGAGCGCGAGAAGGGCATCACGATCCTCGCCAAGAACACGGCCGTCGAGCACATGACGGACGCGGGCGAGAAGGTCACCATCAACATCATCGACACCCCTGGCCACGCGGACTTCGGCGGCGAGGTGGAGCGCGGGCTGGAGATGGTCGACGGCGTCCTGCTGCTCGTCGACGCGTCGGAGGGCCCGCTCCCCCAGACGCGCTTCGTGCTGCGCAAGGCCCTCGCCAAGGACCTGCCGATCATCGTCGTCATCAACAAGGTCGACCGCCAGGACGCGCGCATCAAGGAGGTCCTGGACGAGACGTACGCCCTGTTCATGGACCTCGTCGAGGACGACCAGGCTCACATCCTCGACTTCCCGATCGTCTACTGCGCCGCGAAGGCCGGGCGCGCGTCGCTGAACATGCCCGACGACGGCGGCTTCCCCGACTCGGACAACCTGCAGCCGCTGTTCGAGACGATCTTCACCACGATCCCGGCGCCCGAGTACGAGGAGGGCGCGGTCCTGCAGGCGCACGTGACCAACCTCGACGCGAGCCCGTACCTCGGCCGGCTCGCCCTGTGCCGCATCGTCTCGGGCACGATGACCCGCGGTCAGACGGTCGCCTGGTGCAAGCACGACGGGACCGTCCAGAACGTACGGCTCTCCGAGCTCCTCATGACGAAGGCCCTCGACCGGGCGCCTGCCGAGTCCGCCGGTCCGGGCGACATCGTCGCCATCGCCGGCATCTCGGAGATCACGATCGGCGAGACGCTCTCCGACCCGGAGAACCCCCAGCCGCTGCCGCTCATCCACGTCGACGAGCCGTCCATCTCCATGACGATCGGCATCAACACCTCGCCCCTGGCCGGCCAGTCCGGCAAGAACGTCACCGCTCGCCTGGTCAAGAACCGCCTCGACACGGAGCTCGTCGGCAACGTCTCCATCCGCGTCCTGCCGACCGAGCGCCCGGACACCTGGGAGGTACAGGGCCGAGGCGAGCTCCAGCTCGCGATCCTCGTCGAGATGATGCGCCGCGAGTCGTTCGAGCTCACGGTCGGCAAGCCGCAGGTCGTCACCCGTGTCGTCGACGGCTAGCTGGAGGAGCCGTTCGAGGAGCTCAAGATCGACGTCCCCGAGGATTATCTAGGCGTCGTAACCCAGCTTCTCGGCCTGCGTGGCGGCCGCCTCGAGCAGATGGTCAACCACGGCACCGGCTGGGTCCGCATCGAGTACATCGTCCCGGCTCGCGGCCTCATCGGCTTCCGCACGGAGTTCCTCACCGAGACCCGCGGCACCGGCATGATGCACCACGTCTTCAACGGATACGAGCCGTGGGTGGGCGAGCTGCGCACCCGCCCGACCGGCTCGCTCGTCGCCGACCGGACCGGCGTCGTCACCTCGTACGCCCTGTTCAACCTGCAGGAGCGCGGCAGCATGTTCGTCGGCCCCGGCGCGGCGGTGTACGAGGGCATGATCGTCGGTGAGAACCCGCGCCCCGAGGACATGGACGTCAACCCGACCAAAGAGAAGAAGATGTCGAACGTCCGTTCGTCCACCGGCGAGGAGCTCGAACGGCTCGTACCGCCGCGCAACCTCTCGCTCGAGCAGGCCCTCGAGTTCTGCCGCGAGGACGAGTGCCTCGAGGTGACGCCTGCGGCTGTACGGATCCGCAAGGTCGCCCTGTCCGGCAACGAGCGCTCCAAGCTCCGCAGCCGCAACAAGGCGAACCTGTAAGGGACAGCTCCCCGGGGACCTTGCCGTCCTCGGCGGGGCCTCAGCCCGCTTACTGCCCGGCCTACAGCAGGCCTGCCACGACTCGTACCTCGCCGACGGGACGGCCGTGCCCCAGCACTGGAGACGTCGCGAGCGCGTCGAGCGCGACGTTCTGGACGCCGAGGCGGCGCAGGAGCGCCACCATGAGCTCCGGACGGCCCCGCTGAGAGCCGTCGACGATCTTGAGGGCGATCCCCGTACCGTCGGGCAGCCCTACGGCGAAGACTCCCTCCGCACCGCCCTTGCCGACGAGTCCGCGCACCGCGCGGTGGATCGCGAGGTCCGGGTGCCCGGTGCCCGACACGTACTCGGGGTAGGCCCGGTACGCATCGGCGATCTCCTTGGCCGGCCCCTCCGTCGCGGCGGCGAGTGCGCCGAAACCCCTGGCCAGGCCGACGAGGGAGGTCGCGAACGCGGGCGCCCCACACCCGTCGACCGACGGGTCGGACATCGGCTCGGCCGTGTACTCGGCGAGCGTCTCGCGGACCACCCGCTGCAGGGGGTGGTCGGCGTCGAGGTAGCTGGCCGTGTCCCAGCCCGCCCGTACGCACGTGCGCAGCATCGCCGCATGCTTGCCCGAGCAGTTCTGCGCGATCGGCTCGGGCCCGCGCCCCTCCCGGATCCAGGCTTCGCGCGCGGACGAGGAGATCGGCAGGTCGGGCGTGTTCTGCAGGTCCGACTCGGTGAGGCCGGCGCCGGCGAGCACCGACCGTACAGCCGTGAGGTGGAACGGCTCCCCCATGTGAGACGCGGCCGAGACCGCGAGCTCGGGTCCGGTCACGTCGAGGCCGACGAGGCACATGGCGATCGCCTGGAACGGCTTCAGGGAGGAGCGCGGGTACGTCGGGAGGTTCGCATCCCCGAGGGTCCAGCTCGTGCCGTCCGGGAACGTCACCGCCGCGCGCGCCCGGTGAACCGACTCCACCACCTCACCGCGAACGACCTCGACAGCCACCACATCCTGCTCAGTCACGGGGGGACACGCTACCGCGATCCGCCTTTTCGTACCGCAACCGGCCCGCCCGCCCCGCTTTCGCGCCCCCACCCCCTGATGGGGTACGAAAACGCGGAATCGGTCTCGCCCGGCGAGGCGCTGTCCGGGATGCATCACTGCTTGTGAGAACGTGGTGAGGTGGTTATGGGGCGACGAGCGATCCTGCTGGGCGCGTCCGCGCTGCTCAGCGCGTGCGCGCTCCAGCCGCCTCCCCGCAACGCCGCGCCGTACGCGACGCACACGCCCCCAGGCCTCGAGGCTGGCCCCTCCGATGCTCATCGGAGCCCCGAACCGCACCCAGCGAGCTCGTCCTCGGACCCGTCCGTAGCATCGGCGGAGGACGGCGCCATCGGCAGCCCGGCCGCTGCGACTCAGCACCCGGAGGTTGACGCCACCCCTGCACCGACCTCCGGCTCGAACCACATCCCCGCCGCCAACGCCTACGCCGTGCCCGGCGTGACCGTCCATGCCTGGCTCGCCACGCGGACCGGGCCGGCGACCAAGACGGCCTTCCTCACGTTCGACGACGGTCCCAGCGCCATCACCGGCGCAGTCCTCGACGCACTCAAGGCGCTCCACGTGCCGGCGACGTTCTTCGCGATCGGCCGCAGCCTCGAGCTCAACCCCGCGCCCGCCCAGAGGGCGATGGCCGAGGGCCATGCCGTCTGCCTGCACAGCTACAGCCACGACTACGCGTACCTCTATCCGGGCCGCTCGGGGAACGCGGTGAACATCGCCGGCGACTACGACCAGGCGCTGTCCGTCGCGAAGCGGGTCTTCGGCCCCACGTACGCACCCGGCGCCTACCGCTACCCGGGTGGCCACATGTCGTGGACGGGTCTCGAGGACGCTGACCTCGCCCTCGCCCAGCGCGGCGTGACCTGGATCGACTGGAACTGCATGAGCGGCGACGCCGACCTCCATCCGCCCACCACCCCGGACGAGGCGATGGCGCGGCTCACCAAGAGCTTCGCCCAGGACGGCAGCCCGAGAGCGGCGGTCATGCTCAGCCACGACAAGGCCGGTGCCCACGTGACGCTCGCGACGCTCCCCCGCTTCGTACAGTTCTTCCGCGAGCGCGGGTACGGCTTCGGCGTCATCGGCTGACCGCCGCCCTTCGCGCGTGACAAGGATGCGCGTGACCGCCGCCCGGTAGCAGGAGTCGCGATCAGGCCTGGCCTGCCAGGTAGTGGTCCTTCACCTGTACCGCGCTCAGGGCCACGGTGTACACCGCTGCCAGACGGAGGTTGCCCGTGTAGTAGGCGGGGAACGCCCGCCCGACCCCCGTCGCGTCCGGCCAACCGGCGAGTGCGCCGCAGCCCACCATCCAGTCGCCCTTGTAGGCCGCTTGCGCGGCGAGGTTGACGCGGGTGGCCACCAGGGCACCGTCGAGGTACAGCGAGATCGTCCCGACGGTCGACGTCGCAACGACGTGGTGCCAGGCTCCGTCCGCATAGCTCGTCCCCGCGGGAGATGACACGACGGTCTGAGCCCCGCCCGCCAGGACACCGAACACGACGCGCCCGGCCCCGTCGAGGTAGACGTGACGGTCGAAGTACTTCTGGTTGCCGGTGGTCGGGGTGCTGTTGTCGGAGAACCCCATCAGCAGGCCGTTGAGCGAGCTTGTCGTGCTTCGGAACCAGGTCTCCTCGGAGTACGTGTCGGAGCTGGCGATCGTCCCGTTCATGAAGATGCACGTTGCGCCGTTGAGCAGCAGCGACCCCCGCGTGTCGTGCGGGCACGGCGAGCTGCTGCTCTGCGTGGCGGCGGTGCCGCCGTTGGCGGTCCTCACGGTGCCCGTGATCCCGTTGGCGGTGAGGTCGGTCTGGGTTCCGGCGACCGTGAGGCCCCACACGAGCAGGGCGCCCGGCGTCGTCGACTCCGCGCTCTCGCAGGTGAACCACACCCTGGTACCGACCGTGTCCGTACTGTTCGAGATCGACGCCGCGAACGCTGCGTTGGTGCTCATCTGCAGCACGAGGACTGCGGCGACGACGCTCGCGGTCACGGTGAGGGCGATGGGGCCGATGCTGCTGAAGCCCCGCCTCATCCTCCCCGGCACGGTCTCCTCGTCGACCGCTGCCGGCATAGGCTGCTCGTCCCGGATGACCAGGGCTGCCAGCAACGGTGCGAGGCAGATCGAGAGCAGCAGCGCGAAGTACCAGGAGTTGAGCGCCAGGTGCGGCGCGACGGTGTAGTGCCCGGCCGCGTCGGCGACCGTCTGCGTGACGACCGAGTCCTGGCCGCTCGCCAGGATCGTCCCCATCACCTTGAGCGGGAGGATGCCCGTGTTGACCAGGTGCATCTCGACCCCGTGGGCCTCCGCGACGTAGCCGGTCATCGCCATGTTCACCCAGGGACGGACCCACAACGACGCGAAGCTCGCGACGAGCGACCATCCGACGAGGCGGAACCGCCATCTGCGTCCGTGCCCGACCCACTGTCTCAGGGACAGCAGGTACACGAGCACGCCGCCCAGGACCAGCCAGGGCAGTGCCTTGACGACGAACCCGAGATCCTTGCCGTAGAAGGTCACCGCCCCGACGACGTCCGAGGCGCTCACCGGCAAGGCGTCAGGTGCGCCGTTGATGTCGCCCTGCGTGGTGAAGCCCTGCGGCGTGACCCCCACGATGCGGTGGGTGTACACGCGACTGGCCCGCGAGTACGAGATGACGTCCCCGACTGCGTACGCATCGCGCGGGTGCACCGCGACAAGGGTTCCGACCGGAGCCGTCGTCCCCATGCTCGGGGTCTCGACGACGTAGAAGCGGAAGCCCGCGCCGAGAAGCGCGACGAACACGCCGGCGACAAGCACAAGGCTGGCCACCGCAGAGATCTTCCATGCCCTCGCGGTCACGAGTGACGCCCCCATCGAAAGTCAGACCGGTCGTACAGGCGGGGTGTGGGCGAGCAGACCCGTTTCAGGGCACGCCGCGTAGCCCATTCGTCGATGCCCGGGACGGGCACGACATCGAATGGGGTCACTGCCTCCGCCGGGCCCTCGCACTCACGTGTGGGAAGGCCCGGCGGGGCACGTCAGTCTCAGGCCTGGAACGTCCAGGTGAGGGGCTGCGAGGCCTGAAGGCCCTGGTACGTGTTGTCAGCGGTGCTGTCGAGGGAGACCGTGAAGGTGTACGCGGCGGAGGCGCCGACTGCCAGGGGCGTCAGCTGCTGAGCCGTCTTGAAGGCGTCCGCGCTGCCGTCATAGACGGTGGTTCCACCCGTCGTGATCTTGACGTGCAGCTTCGCGCACAGGTCGGTCGCGCTCCCCGTCGCCGCGCTCGGCTTGGACTGGGCGCAGGCACCAGGAGTCAGGCTGAAG
>JACRAA010000448.1 GCA_016213595.1 Actinomycetota bacterium
CTCGTCGACCTCGGCCGGCATGTCCTGGTCACCGACCTTCCATGCCTGCTCCTTCTCGGCGCGCTGGGCGAGAAGCTTCTTCTCCTGGTCGCGAAGACCGGCGGCCCGCTCGAAGTCCTGGGCGTCGATCGCCGCCTCCTTCTCGAGCCGTACGGACGCGATGCGCTCGTCGAACTCCCGCAGGTCGGGCGGCGCGGTCATCCGCTTGATCCGGAGCCGTGCGCCGGCCTCGTCGATCAGGTCGATGGCCTTGTCGGGCAGGAAGCGGTCCGAGATGTACCGGTCGGCGAGCTGGGCCGCAGAGGCGAGCGCCTCGTCTGTGATCGTGATCCGGTGGTGGGCCTCGTAGCGGTCGCGGAGCCCCCGCAGGATCTCGATGGTCATCGCGATCGACGGCTCGGCCACCTGGATCGGCTGGAAGCGGCGCTCGAGCGCGGCGTCCTTCTCAATGTGCTTGCGGTACTCGTCGAGCGTGGTCGCGCCGATCGTCTGCAGCTCGCCACGGGCGAGCATGGGCTTGAGGATCGATGCGGCGTCGATGGCGCCCTCGGCAGCACCTGCCCCGACGAGCGTGTGGATCTCGTCGATGAACAGCATGACGTCGCCGCGCGTCTTGATCTCGGCGAGCACCTTCCGCAGCCGCTCCTCGAAGTCGCCGCGGTACCGGGAACCGGCCACCAGCGCGCCGAGGTCCAGCGTGTAGATCTGCTTGTCGCGCAGCGTCTCAGGAACGTCCCCACGGACGATCGCCTGCGACAGCCCCTCGACCACGGCCGTCTTGCCCACGCCGGGCTCCCCGATCAGGACGGGGTTGTTCTTGGTACGGCGCGAGAGCACCGTCATGACCCGCTCGATCTCCTTCTCGCGCCCGATGACCGGGTCGAGCTTGTTCTCGCGGGCCGCCTGGGTCAGGTTGCGGCCGAACTGGTCCAGCACCTTGCTCGTCGCCGACTGCGGGCCGACGTCCGGCGCGCCGGCGGTCGCCGACTCCTTGCCGGCCTGGAAGCCGGACAGGAGCTGGAGCACCTGGGTCCGGACACGGTTGAGGTCGGCGCCCAGCTTGATGAGCACCTGAGCCGCCACACCCTCGCCCTCGCGGATGAGCCCGAGGAGGATGTGCTCCGTGCCGATGTAGGTGTGGTTGATCTGCAGCGCCTCGCGCAGCGAGAGCTCCAGCACCTTCTTGGCGCGCGGGGTGAACGGGATGTGACCCGTGGGGGCCTGCTGGCCCTGCCCGATGATCTCCTCGACCTGCTCACGCACCGCTTCAAGGGAGATACCGAGCGACTCCAGCGCCTTGGCAGCCACACCCTCGCCCTCGTGGATCAGGCCCAGCAGCAGGTGCTCGGTCCCGATGTAGTTGTGGTTGAGCATGCGAGCTTCGTCCTGCGCCAGCACGACGACTCGCCTGGCACGATCAGTGAACCGCTCGAACATCGACACCTTCTTCTCCTCTCGGGGCCGAAAAGCCCCCCACCCACCATCGGGGCGTGCACCTCACACGCTGCCGAAGGTAGGTGTCAGTCTACGTAACGCTCCTGTGCGACCGGACTGTTCCGCGTTCGCTCACAGCGGACCAAGACTTCAGGGGTTACCCCTAGGAAACGCCGCGGGGGCCGGGAACAGTCCCGACCCCCGCGATCGCTTGCAGCGAAAGTGCTCAGTGAGCGTCCTCGTACGCCTTGCGGATCTCAGCGGACACCCGTCCGCGGTCGCTGACGGAGAATCCGTTGTCACGGGCCCAGGTGCGGATGGCCGTGGCGTTCGAGCCGCCGCGCGAGGGGCTCGTCGACGTACGGGCCTGGGCCTTCCGGCCACCCGTGCGGCGGGCAGAGCCGACCCAGGGTGCCACAGCAGCCCGGAGCTTTTCTGCATTCGCGCTTGAAAGGTCAATCTCGTAGTTCACGCCGTCGAGTGCGAAACGTACGGTCTCGGCTGCGACGCTGCCGTCGACGTCGTCTTCCAGCACCACAGTCATCTTGCTGACCATTTGCTCTCCCAGACTGGTTAGGGCCATTGGAGCCGGTCGCCCCGACCGGCGACCCAACAATATGAGGAGCGGTTGAGGAATGCAACCTAAAGGACGGTGAGCCGTGATTGCATGTACCCTCGCCCTTTGCTTCTCCATACTTTGAACGAACAGAACACAGGGACGAGGAGCCGCTCGCAGGTCTCGATCTGCCGCGCCGGACGAGAAAGTTCCCGGAGGACGCCGGAATCGGGCAGGATACAGGCGGAAGGGACCACAGTGGGTAGAGATCGAGCCAGCATCAAGGACGTCGCACGCGTAGCCGGCGTGTCCGTAGGGACGGTGTCCAATGTGCTGAACCGCCCGGAATTCGTCTCAGAGCCGACGCGGCAGCGCGTACGCGATGCGATGAACCAGCTGGGGTTCGTACGAAACGCGACGGCCCGTCAGCTCCGCGCCGGACACTCACAGACGGTCGGAGTTGTCGTCCTCGACCTGGCCAACCCTTTCTACACCGGAATCGTCCGCGGCATCGAGGACAGGCTCGCCGAGGACAATCACCTCCTCATGCTGTGCAGCTCCGACGAGAACGAGGACCGCGAGACGCGCTATCTGCGCCAGTTCGCCGAGCAGGGGGTTCGCGGAATTCTCATCACCCCCTTCGGGAACCTCAACGAGCGGTTCGACATTCTGACGAACCTTCAGATCCCGGTCGTGCTTCTCGACACCCACAGCCCCGACATGGCCTGCGTCAGCGTCGACAATGTCAAGGGCGGCCGGCTGGCTGTCGCCCATCTGCTCGACCAGGGTCATCGGCGCATCGCCCTGTTCAACGGTCCGTTGGAGATCCAGCAATGTCGAGACCGTTCCGCCGGGACCATGGCCGCTGTGTACGAGGCGGGGCTGGACCCTGCCCAGGTCGTCGTCGAGGTAGCGCTCCGAGACCTCACCAGCGAGGCCGGTGCTGAGGCGATGGCGGCACTGCTGGACTCGGACGAGGAGCGCCCCACCGCCGTCTTCTGCGTCAACGACATCGTGGCGCTCGGCGTGATGCGCGCGCTCCGCGAGCATGACATCGCGGTGCCGGAGGAGATGGCCGTCGTCGGGTACGACGACGTGCCGGTCATCAAGGAGCTCCGCACACCGCTCACGTCCGTGCGCCAGCCGATGCACGACATCGGCTGGAACGCCGCCGACCTCCTCCTCACCGGCAAGGTGAAGCAGGTGAGGTTCTCCCCCGAGCTCGTCGTCCGCGGCTCGTCGGACTACCACCGGTGACGGTGACGTACCTGCTGGGCGCACCACTCGGCACAGCGTCGCCCGGACGCCGGATCCTGGATCTCGGGACGGACCACCCGAGCCGTTCCGGCCTCGTCGAGATCGTCTGCCGGCTCGACGACGACGTCATCGAGGAGGTGGAGATCCGGCCGGGCGCGAGCCACCGGTCGGCGGAGAAGCTGTTCGAGGTCCGCGACTACAGACAGCTCCTCGCCCTGGCCAACCGTCACGACTGGCAGGCCCCCTTCGCCGGCGAGCTCGGGGCAGCCTTGACGGTCGAGGCGGCGCTCCGCCTCACCCCGCCGCCCCGGGCGACGTGGCTGCGCACGGTGCTTGCGGAGCACGCCCGGCTCCACAGCCACCTGGGCTTCCTGTCGGTGGTCCCCGCGAGGCTCGCCCCGGACAAGGACGTGGCCCGCGAGGTCCATGCCGCCCGTGAGGCACTTCGGGAGCAGCAGGCCCGGCTGTCCGGGAACCGGGTGCACCCGATGGTCTGCCGGCTGGGTGGGCTCTCGGCGGATGCGGACGGCGGGTGGCTGGACGCCGAGGTGCGGCTCGCGGAGCGGGTGGGCGCGCTCGCGCCCGTGCTGCGGGACCTCCTCGCCGGCGCAGCCCTTCCGCGCGGTGTGGCGGTGATCGACGCCGGTACCGCGCGCGCGTACGGGGTGACAGGGCCTGCGGCGCGTGCCGCCGGTATCGATGTCGACCTGCGGCGGGCGTCTCCGTACCTCGCCTACGGAGACCTGGACGTGCCGGCGCTCCCCGTCGGCGAGCATCCCGGCGATGCCGCCTCCCGTCTGACGACATGGGTGGACGAGCTGGCCTCAACGGCCGAGCTGCTCGCCGCGGCCGCGGCCGGAACGGCACGGGTCGACGGGCCGGTGGCCGTGAAGCTGCCCAAGGTGATGCGCGTGCCGGTAGGAGACACGTACGTGGCGCACGAGGCACCCCTGGGCCGCGCCGGATGGTGGCTCGTGTCGCGCGGCGAGAAGGTCCCGTGGCGGCTCAAGCTCCGTACGGCCAGCTTCTCCCACATGGCCGCGCTCGAGGCCGTACTCCCGGGGACGCGGGTCGACGACCTGCCTCTCGCCGTGGCGTCGGTGGGCTACGTCGTGGGCGACCTCGCGAAGTAGCTCGTACGGTTCGGGCGCCGGCCTTCTTGGTCATCGAGAGGTCAGTTCGTGTGGCACCGCGCCGTACCGACCGCGCGTGTCGTGGCCTCTGGAGGCGAGAGGAGGTGCGCTCGAGGCGAGAGGGGGGCGCTCGAGGCCAGAGGGGGTGCGGACATGACTGAGCGCCGGCCCCATCCGGGCGCGGCGCTCAGAGTCTCGGTGGGGTTCCTCGGGTCAGGCCTGCTTCCAGACAGGCGTGGCGGGGGTGGCGAGGTCGAGCTGGACCATCTCGGCGACGGACGGCAGCTCTGCGGTTCCCCAGCTGTCGTGACGCTGCGGCCGGCGCACCCGGCGCGGCAGGTTGAGCACCTCGGCCGAGCCCGACTCGGCCGTGCCCTCGAGCAGCTCGACACGGTCGAGGAGCACGGCCACGTCCTCGGTGAGCTCGTCGCGCTCCATCCGTGCCGCCGCCAGGTCGCCCCGCAGCGTGGAGACCATGCGAAGCTGCTCGGCGACTGCCTTGTTCTGCCGGACCAGCTCCGTGCGGGAGGCCGCCAGGTCGGTACGGACCGCGGTCAGGGTCTCGGCCAGGACCGCGTTACGGCTGCGGAGCACCTCGCGCACGATCGTGGCCGACTGGCGGGTCTCGACGAGCAGCTCCTGGTGGTGCCTCTCGGCGGCGAGGAGCTGACCATGCCCGTACAGGCGGGCCTCGCCCACCTCGTCCCAGGCGGCGCGTACGGCGACGGCGGCACCGACGACGAGCACGGCGATGCCGACCCGGGCGAACCAGACGTTGCCGAACAAGGACAGGAGCGCAAAGGCGCAGCCGGCAGCAAGGGCGACCTGGGACAGGCGGCGGTGCCGCGACATGGGCTGTGAGTGCTGCGGAGGTGGTGCATGGTGTGGGGAAGTCACGGGCGTCAGCGTATGACCGCCTCTCGGAGCGGAGCGTGAGGCTCGGCTATGTGTCGCCGTTTTCGTCCTCGTCGTCGTCCGGAGTGCGGCAGGCACGCTCCAGCGCCCATCCGGCAAGCACGACGCCGACCGCGGCGACGGTCGTCACAAGGCCGATGACGAGCCTGTCCCTGGGCAGCGGGGCGTCGAGGTGGCCGACGCTGAACAGGGCGAACACCAGGTAGCCGCCGGCCAGCAGAGAGCCCCCGATGAGAAGGGCTTTCGCGATGGCGAGCGTGGCGAGCGACCGGTTGACATCCGGGGGCCTGCGGACGACGTGGTTGCGGACGTGCGTGACGCGGGCCAGCACGGCGGCCGCGGCCGCGCCGGCGAACATCAGCACGGGCGTCGTCCAGGGGACCACCGGCATCGTGGTGCCGAACGAGCTGACGGAGAGCATGACGAGGAACGTCAGGCCAGCTCCGACGAGGGCCGCAAGGACCAGGGCGCGGAGCCGGGTGGGCTGTACGCGCGACGGGGAGTCAGGCACGGCTTCCCCTCAGGTCGACGGCAGGACCGGGCCGGACGCCCGAGTCGTCCACGGAGTCGGCGAGCTCGGAGACCTTTCCCAGGCCCGGCACGACGAAGTCCGGGTCGACCTCGGCCCACGGCACGAGGACGAACGCGCGC
>JACRAA010000454.1 GCA_016213595.1 Actinomycetota bacterium
GCGACGGTCGCCGATCCCTGCGCCACGCGGAGGATGGTCGCGATGACGAAGGCCGACACGATCAGCGGCAACCCGAGGTCGGCGAGCGAGTCGGACAGCGCGGCGCCGATGCCGCTGTAGCGCAGCACGCCGCCGAACATCCCGCCCGCGCCGGTGATCAGGATGATCGCGCAGATCGGGCCGAGCGCGTCGTTGAGCATCGACTCGATCTCACCGCGCGGGTAGCGCTTGATCGCCAGGGTGTAGGTCGCCACCAGCAGCGCGATGAGCAGTGCGACCGGCGTCTGGCCGATGAAGATGAAGGCGTCGACGAGCCCGCCCTCGGCGGCGATCGTCTCGTTCGTGCGCAGCGTCGTCAGCACCGTGTTGGCGCCGATGAGGACGAGGGGCAGCAGGAGGATGCCGAGCACGTGGGCGAAGCTGGGCGGGTTCTCGGCCTCGGAGTCGCGGCCACCCGTGAGCACCGAGTCGTTGATCGGGACGTGGACCTTGCCGAGCCAGGCGGTGGTGACGACGTACACGCCGACGAACCACGCGACGACCGCCACGACGACGCCGACGAGCAGCGTCAGACCGATGCTCGCGCCGAGCTCGGTGGCAGCGGTGACGGGGCCGGGGTGCGGCGGGACGATCGCGTGCATCGCGGCGAACGCGCCGGCAGCGGGCAGGGCGTACATCAGCACCGACCCGCCGAAGCGCTTGGCGACCGCGAAGATGATCGGCAGGAAGACCACGAGGCCGGCGTCGAAGAAGATCGGCAACCCGAAGAGCAGCGCCGCGACCCCCAGGGCCAGCGGCGCGCGCTTCTCGCCGAAGCGGCTGACGAGGGTGTCCGCAAGCACCTGGGCGCCCCCGGTCACCTCGAGCAACCGGCCGATCATCACGCCGAGCCCGACGAGCAGCGCGACGGTGCCCAGCGTCGAGCCGAAGGCGCCTATCGCGATCGTCGGCACGTCGCTGACCGGCACACCGGCAGCGATCGCCGTGCCGAAGCTGACGAGCACGAGCGCGACGAACGCGTGCATGCGCAGGGCGATGATGAGGACGAGCAGGACGGCGACGGCGATCGCTGCGATGAGCAGCAACGTGCCGGAGCCGTAGACGGGGTCCATGGTGTCCACGAGAGGTGCCTCCGAGCTGCAAGGGGGGTAGTCGGTCCACCCTAGACCGAGGTCGAGATCTCCTTCTTGATCTCGGTCTTGAGCACCTTGCCCACCTTGGAGCGCGGCAGGTCGTCCCAGACGTGCACCTCCTTGGGCGCCTTCACCGAGCCGATCCGCTGCTTCACGAAGGCGATCAGCTCGTCCGGGTCGACCGTCGCACCCGGGTGGGGTTGTACGACGACCACGACCCGCTCGCCCCACTTCTCGTCAGGCCGCCCGATGACGGCGCAGTCCTGGACGGCCTCGTGGGCGAGGACAGCCTGCTCGACCTCGGTCGAGTACACGTTGAAGCCGCCGGTGATGATCATGTCCTTGGCCCGGTCGACGATGTGGAGGAAGCCCTCCTCGTCGAGGAAGCCGATGTCGCCGGTGTGCAGCCAACCGTTGCGGAGCGTCCTTGCGGTCTCCTCCGGGTCCCGCCAGTAGCCGCCCATCACCAACGACGACCGCGCGCAGATCTCGCCGCGCTCCCCCGATGCCACCGGCTCGTCGTCCTCGTCGAGGATGGCGACGTTCACCAGCGGAGCGGGCCGGCCGGCGCTGGTGAGCCGCTCGGTGGCGACCGAGCCGTCCGGCGCGTAATGGTCCGCCGGCCGCATCATCGAGATCATCATCGGCGCCTCGGTCTGGCCAAACAGCTGCGCCATAGGCCCGATGCGCCTCAGCGCCTCCTCCAGGCGCGAGGCCGACATGGGCGCCGCGCCGTACCAGAAGCACTGGAGGCTGCTCAGGTCCGTCGAGTCGAGGTCGGGGCTGCCGAGCACCATGTAGATCAGCGTTGGCGGGAGGAAGGTGTGCGTGACCCGGTGCACCTGCACCAGGCGCAGGAAGCCGCCGACATCGGGCGACCGCATGATGACGACCTCACCGCCGAGCGACAGCACCGGGAAGCACAGCACCCCGGCCGCGTGGGTCAGCGGCGCGAGCGCGAGGTAGACCGGCGGTCCGTCGAACGGGTAGCCCATCAGGGTCAGTGCCGTCATCGTCTCGAGGTTGATCGGCGTGAGCATCACGCCCTTGGGCCGACCGGTGGTGCCCCCGGTGCCGACGAGCATTGCCAGTTCGTCGACACCGGGGGGTCCTGGGCGATCGGGCAGGCTCGCACCTGCGCCCCGATCGAGGAACCCCCGCCAGGACAGGGATCCCGGGTCGTCCGCGTCGAGGCAGACCCACGTGTGCACTGCCGGCAGCTCGTCGCGGATCGCGGCCACGAGCGGTGCGAAGCCGGACTGGTAGAGCACGACCTCGGCGCCGAACAGCTCGAGCAGCTCGCGGTTCTCGCCTGCCTCGTTGCGCGGGTTGATCGGGCACCACACCGCCGCCGCCCGGCTGATCCCGAAGACGCACGTGAACGCGACCGGGTCGTTGGCGGACAGGATCGCGACCCGACCACCCGCGCCGAGACCGCGCCCGACGAGGGCCGCCGCGACCTCGTGCGACAGCCCCACCACGTCGGCGTACGACAGCGAGGTGCCGTCGGTGGTCAGGCAGGGGCGGTCGGGGCCGAGGCTCGCGCCCTTGTCGAGGTAGTCGTGCAGCCGCATCGCTCTGTCCTCGTCGCCCGAGCTCAGTCCTGGGTGGTGAGCACGGGGGGCGAGACGAGGCCGAACGTCCGCAGCACCCCGAGGAGCTCGTGGTGACCGAACGCCTGGCAGCCCGACGCGAAGCCGACCCGACGAGGCGGCTGCTGCAGCAGCGAGTAGGCGGCGTACGCCTGCAGGAGGCCGGTCTGCTTGTAGTTGGAGTTGCCGTGGATGACGCAGTGGGCGCGGCCGAGCGGGCCCGAGGCGTGCACCGAGTCGAGCGACTTGTTGACGCGCGGGTTCTCGCGCGGCGGCATCTGGTCCATCACCTGCCGGGCCGTCGCGGTGAGCGCGGCCGCCTTGTCCGCCTCGTTCATCTCCTTGGTGGCCTCGATCGCGCCGGCGACGATGAGCGGCACGCCGTTCATCAGGGCCGCGTTGAAGACGCCGCCCTGCGCCTTGCAGCTGGCCACGCGCGGGTCGCGCTTGAACCAGACCGGGTGCGAGGTCCCACCCCAGGGCAGGGACTGCGCGAGCTCGTGCTGGCCCGGGACCACGAGCGGCGTCAGGCCCTGCGCCGGGTCGAAGGGGACGTAGGCGTTCTGCTCGAGGAAGTGGGCGGCCGAGTTCGCGGCGTTGACCAGGATCGTCTCGGTCGACGCGATCGTCGGGGAGCCGCCCCAGAAGACGGCGATGTCGAGGGTGTCGAGCCCCGGCTTGTCCAGGCAGAGCTGGGCCGCAATCTCGCCGGTGGTGTACATCTGCGCGATGCCGGGCGCGAGCAGCAGGCCGGCCTCGGCGTACGCCGCTCCCCACTGGTCGTCGCACGCCATCAGCCAGTCCTGCTCGCCGGTGGTGTCGGTGTAGTGGACGCCGGCCTTGAGCGCGGCCTCGACGGCGACCGGGCCGAGGGTGCTGAACGGGCCGACCGTGTTGCACACCACCGAGGCACCGTCGAACAGCTCGGCCAGGCTCTCGACGTCGTGCTCGACGGTCCTGATCTCGTAGTCGGCGGTCTCGACGCCGGCGACGTTGTGCGCGAGGGACGACTCGAGCTTCTCCTGGCTGCGCCCGGCCGCGACGAACGGCACGTGGTACTCGCGCAGGTACTCACAGATCAGGCGGCCGGTGTAGCCGGACGCTCCGTAGACGACGACCTTCTTCTCACTCAATGTCTTGCCTTTCGTTCAGTCAGAGTCGGTGGTTGAGGTGCGAGCGCAGCGAGCCTCGAAACCCCTCACATGCCCATGCCGCCATCGACCGGGAGGCCGATGCCGTTGATGAAGCGCGAGGCGTCGGAGGCGAGGAAGACCACGGCGTCGGCCATGTCCTCGACCTCGCCGAGCCGGCCCGACGGAGTCAGCTCGATGACCGCTCCGACGGCCTCCTCCGGGCTGCCGTAGAGGCCGAGCGCAGCCATGTCGTTGGCGAGGCCCGCACCCATCGCGGTCGGCACCAGGCCGGGGTAGATGCAGTTGACGCGTACGCCGTAGCCGAGCTTGCCGGACTCCATCGCCGCGACGCGCGTCATCCGGTCCACCGCCGACTTGGTGCCGGAGTAGATGGAGATCGCGGGGAACGCGATGGTCGCGGCGACCGAGGAGATGTTGATGATCGAGCCGCCCTTGCCTGCGGCGCCGTCGGGACGCATCGCGCGGAGGCCGTGCTTGAGGCCGAGCGCGGTGCCGAGGATGTTGACGTCGAGCATCTTGCGGATGTCGTCGGGCTCGACCTCGGTGATCAGGCTGGAGATCTCGATGCCGGCGTTGTTGACCAGGACATCGAGGCCACCGAGCTGGTCGACGGTCGTGGTGATCGCCGACTCCCAGCCCGCCTCGTCGGTGACGTCGAGACGTACGTAACCGTGCCCGTCGCCCAGGCTCGCGGCCGTCTCGGCGCCGGCCTCGTTGACGTCGGCGATCATCACCCGAGCGCCAGCGCCGGCGAGGGCGCGGGCCATCCCCTCGCCCAAGCCCTGGGCACCTCCCGTCACGAGGGCGACGCGGCCGGTCAGGTCGATTGAAGTCATCGGAGGAGCTCCTTGGGTGGCGGGCGGAGTGATGGTGCTCACAGTGGCCCTGACTCTTGACACCTGTCAAGGAAATCTTTGGACAACTGTCAAGACAGGTGGTCGTGCGGCTAGGATCACGGCATGTCCGTCCCTCCCGCTCCCTCCGTCGCCGACCCGACGACGACCGCTGCGGCGCGCGTGAGCAAGCACGACACCCGGCGCGACCAGCTCGCCGAGTCGGCGCTGACGACGCTGGGCCAGCTCGGCTATGCGAAGACCTCGCTGCGCGAGATCGCCCA
>JACRAA010000455.1 GCA_016213595.1 Actinomycetota bacterium
CAAAGCTTCCGGCAGCGGCGATCCCGTCATCCAGGCCCGGACCATCTCGGTGAAGATGACCGGCAGGTGCATGTTCCAGTTGTGCTGCTGAGCCACGCTCGGTCTCCCTGGGTGGACGACCTCGTAGGCCTTGGCGCCGGGGATCGCGGCGGCGATGTCCACGGTGGAACGCCGCATCACCTCGTACTCGCCGTGTCCGCAGACCGCTAGCACCGGGGCCGTCACTGGCTCGAGGTGAGCTGGGAGACGGAAGCGCTGGTTCTCGATGATCACATGGACGAACGACTGCTCGGTGGTCTCGCGGAAGGTGCGGCGGAAGTCGTCAACGAACATGTCCGGGACCCCCGCGGCGCCCTTCATGTTGGCGCGCATCCACCATTCACTCTTCTTGAACGGAGTGACGCCCAGGCGGAAGCTCCAGGCGACCAGGCTGGGAGTCACCATCCACGCGCCGCGCGTGGGCCGAACCAGCGCGCTGCTGACGATCGCCCGCTCGACGATCGCCGGGGCGAGAGCGAGCAGCGCAACGGTGATTTGCGCGCCTTCGGACAGGCCGACCACCGTCGCCCGCCCGCCGTGCGCTCTGGTTCGGATCAGCTCCGCCACCTCGGCCGCTGCGTGATCGATCGTGAACGGGGCGTCACTGATGCTCTTGCCGTGCTCGGGCAGATCGGGAACGAGGAGGTGATACTGGGTCAGATCCTCCACCTGCGGTCGCCACATCCATCCACCACCGCCGCCTCCGTGGAGGAAGACGATCGTGGGTGCGTCAGCGGGACCACGCTCGTCAACGTACATCGCGATTGCGCTCCTCGGTGAAGTCCGGCGCCATCGTATTCCTGCGCCCGGCGGCCTGGAGAGGCGCCTTCGGCAGACCGCCCTGACGCAGGGCTGGGAGCAGTGTGCCGTGCGGTCCCTGGAGCACACGCCAGGAGCCGGACCGCATCACTATCGGTCGGCCTCGGGATCCTCGGTCAAGCGACCCGTCGGGACCAGGAATCGTCATGGGGTTCTCGTTCTTCGGTGGACTCGGTCGCCCCACGGAGCTTGAGTACTACTGCGTCGACGGGGGCAGAGTGCGTACGAGGTCCTCGATCAGGTGGTCTCTCTCCGCGACACCCTGCGACCCGATCGCGAGACCGAGTATGTGGGCGGCCACGGGAGCCATCGGACGGACGAACTGCTGAGCGACGGTCCTCGTGAGCGCCAGGACCGCGTCGAGGTCCACGAGCGCAGGGTCCACGCCCACCGCGTGGCACGCCTGCTCGATCCAGGGCTGCCAGTCCTCAGGGTTCTCTGGATGCGACATCTCGGACCTTTCTCTCCGTGCAGCGAGGATCGCCTCTCATCGTGCCTCTGTCCACCCCCCGTCCGTGCGGATACCGTCTCGCCCGTTTTGCCGGCTGTGGTTCAGGAGAGGGAGCCAAACACTCTGGTGCACATGGTCGTGTCGGGGTATGGATGGTCGTGGCAGCTTTCTGGGCCGAGGGGCCCGCGGCCCTGGCAGAGGAGGACGACCATGGTTGATCGGATCGCCGATATCTGGGGCACCAGGACTCCGTACGCGAGGGACGCCCTGTGGCCCGTGCGCGTGGACCAGGCGCTCGCGGAGGGGGTCACCGAGGCTGACGTCGACCATTGGGTCCAGTCGGCCTGTGTGTTGTGCAGCAACGGATGCGCCTGCGACATCGCCGTCAAGGACGGTGCCATGGTGGGCATCCGAGGCCGTGCACAGGACCTCGTGAACCACGGGCGGCTCGGTCCCAAGGGTCTCTTCGCCAGCTGGCAGGGGGTCTCTCATCGGGACCGGCTCACCCGGCCCCTGGTGCGCGAGAACGGGGAGCTCGTCGAGTGTGACTGGGACACCGCGATGAACCGCATCGTCGACCGCAGCCGGCAGCTGCTGCGCGAGCGGGGCCCCCTCAGCCACGGCTTCTACACGAGCGGCCAGCTCTTCCTCGAGGAGTACTACGCGCTGGCCATCATCGGGAAGGCCGGCATCGGAACCCCCCACATGGACGGCAACACCCGCCTCTGCACGGCGACCGCGGCCGCCGCGATGAAGGAGAGCTTCGGCTCGGACGGACAGCCCGGCTCGTACACAGACATCGACAGCTGCGACGCCATGTTCCTGTACGGACACAACATGGCCGAGACGCAGACCGTGCTGTGGGCCCGGGTGCTGGACCGGATCGCCGGGCCGGATCGGCCCGAGGTCGTGTGCGTGGACCCCCGCGAGACCGAGGTGGCCCGTCACGCGGACATCCACCTCGCCGTGCGGCCCGGCACGA
The DNA here is from genome assembly GCA_016213595.1 of Actinomycetota bacterium. GTDB lineage: Bacteria > Actinomycetota > Actinomycetes > Propionibacteriales > Propionibacteriaceae > Fen-668. Next base: position 2,292 of record JACRAA010000455.1, read on the forward strand.
ACATGGCGCTCATGAACGCCCTCATCCACGAGGTCCTCGCCAACGGGTGGATCGACGAGGAGTACGTCCAGGCGCACACGATGGGGCTCGAGCAGCTCAAGGCCACGGTGGAGCGGTGGACGCCGGAGAGGGCTGCGGAGACCTGTGACGTGAGAGCTGCCGACATCCGTGCGGCCGCGCGGATCTTCGGGACCTCTGACCGGGTCCTGTCAACGGTTCTCCAGGGCTTCTACCAGTCGGCCCAGGCGACCGCCGCCTCCTGCCAGGTCAACAACCTCCACCTTCTGCGCGGCATGCTGGGACGCCCGGGCTGCGGCATCCTGCAGATGAACGGCCAGCCGACGGCGCAGAACAACCGCGAGTGTGGGGCGGACGGGGATCTGTCCGCCTTCCGGAACTGGGAGAACCCCGACCATGTCGAGGAGCTCGCCCGGCTGTGGGACGTCGACTCGCTCACCATCCCTCACTGGGCCCCTCCGACCCACGCCATGCAGATCTTCCGGTACGCCGAGCAGGGCTCCATCGAGCTCCTCTGGATCTCGGCCACGAACCCTGCGGTCTCGATGCCGGACCTGCCTCGCATCCGGAAGATCCTCGCGAAGCCCGAGCTCTTCCTCGTCGTACAGGACCTCTACCTGACCGAGACGGCGCAGGTCGCGGACGTCGTACTCCCCGCTGCCGGTTGGGGGGAGAAGACGGGGACCTTCACGAACGTCAACCGGACGGTCCACCTCTCTGACAAGGCGGTCGACCCGCCGGGAGAGGCGCGCAGCGACCTGGACATCTTCCTCGACTACTCACGACGGATGGGGTTCACGACCCTGCACGGGACGCCGTTGCTGGACTGGGCAGGTCCGGAGGACGGCTTCGAGGCATGGAAGGAGTGCACCCGGGGACGGCCCTGCGACTACACCGGCATCAGCTATGAGCGGCTCCGCGGGGGCAGCGGCATCCCGTGGCCCTGCAACGAGGAACACCCTGACGGTACGGTCCGGCTGTACGGCGACGGCGTCTTCCCCACCGACCCGGACTACTGCGAGACCTACGGCCACGACCTGCTGACAGGAGCCACCACAGGGCCTGAAGCGTTTCGCGCGAGCGCGCCGGGTGGACGGGCGATCCTCAAGGCGGCCGACTACTCCCCGCCTCACGAGGAGCCCGACGACGAGTACCCGATGCGCTACACAACGGGCAGGACGGCCTACCACTTCCACACCAGGACCAAGACGGGACGGTCGCGGCAGCTGGTGCACGCGGCGCCGAGCGCCTGGGTGGAGCTCAACCCGGTGGATGCTGAGCGGCTAGGGGTCGGCGAAGGCGACATCGTCCGCGTGACGTCCCGGCGGGGAAGGATCGAAGTGCCAGCGAGGATCTGCGACATCCGCCCCAACACCGTCTTCGCCCCCTTCCACTACGGCTACTGGGACCACGGAGGTTCGCCGGACGGTCACCCCACCGCCGCCAACGAGCTGACCCTGACCGAGTGGGACCCCGTGTCCAAGCAGCCGGTCTTCAAGAACGCTGCGGTGAAGGTCGAGAAGATCGCCGAGGCCACGGGGACCGCGCCCGCCCCTACGACGACGGCCTCGCGTCCCACCAAGGGCGGGAAGGCGGTCACGCCGACGGTCGGGGGCAGAGAGGCCGAGGCCACCGAGTTGTTCGGTACGGCACCGCCGCCCCGCTTCCCCGACGCCATCAACCCCGGGGCGTACGAGCTCGCGAGTGTCCGCAGCGGCCGTCGCAGCCTCGGAGAGGGAGGGGGCAGCGAGTCATGAACCTCAGCATCTACCTCGGCATGCTGCACAAGGCCGAGACCACTCTCGCCGAGTCGTTCGTGCAGGTGGCCGACGGGCACGCCTCCGAACCGGACATCCACTTCCTGTGCCACACGCTGGCGCAGCAGTGCCAGGCGCACACCCGTCGGCTCCAACCGATCGTGGAGCGGTACGGCGAGGACTCCTCCGACGACGAACCCGAGCGTCTGCATGCAGACGGCCTCTCCAGCACGCGCCAGGGTCCGGTGGGGCTGCTGCGCGACCTCCAGGACCTCTACCTGCTGGCGAGCCTCGTCGACGTGTCGTGGACGATGGTCAAGCAGGCGGGCTCCGCTCTTCGGGACCGGGAGCTCCTGGACGTCATCTCGCAGTGTGAGGGCGAGACGTCCGTCCAGCTCCGCTGGCTCCAGACCCGGATGAAGCAGGCCGCTCCCCAGGCCCTCATCGCCGCACGGTGAGCTGCAGCCCCTCGTGCGTACAGCGTCAGGGCGCCACGCGGGCGAACGACGTCCTTGCCGCGACCTGTGCCTGCGTCCACAACAGGCCCACGGTGGCGAGCGAGAAGGGGACACCCAGCTGGTCGGAGTGCGTGAGCCGGATGACGAGGCCGAGCCCGAGGACCAGCCCGAGCAGTACAGGAGCAGACGCTGCCCAAGGCCGGAGACGTGGCGACCTAGCCGCGGAGACGACCGTGGCCACGACCAGTCCGGCGGCGAGGACAGCGAGGACGACCCGTACCACCTGGACTCCGGGTCCGGTGGAGCGGTCGGCGGCCAGCAGCTCCCAGACCGGCCAGCTCAGGCACCGTGTGTACGAACCCTTGCCCGCGGCGAACAGGCTGACCAGGTGCATCGTCACCAGGAGCGCGAGGCCGGTCCAAGCGGGAACAGCGCTCCGCCAGGGGGCCCACCGCACCGGCGTCCGTCCCAGCGCCACGCTCGCCACGACCATCGCCACCATCGCTGCCAGCGCTGACCCGAGGTCGAACGCGCCGGCCCAGGCGGGCACGGGCTGCCCGAGCACGGTCCGGCGTCCGACGTAGCCGGCGACGAGGGCGCCTGCGACCGTGACCCAAGGGAGCGCCTTCGCGAGTGGGTGCACGTGCCGCAGGCGCAGCGCGAGGACGCCCGCCGCGAGGGCGAGGGGACCGGCGAGGATCGCCGATGTGCGATGTGTCATCTCGATCCACGGGTTCTTGTAGAAGAACGACGTCAGCGGACCGGTCGGCAGCAGCGCAGACGCTGTGCACCCCGGCCAGTTCCCGCACTCGAACCCCGACTCGGTGGCGCACACCACCGAGCCGAGCCCCACCGCCAGGAGTGTCAACAGGGTCGCTCCCTGGAAGACGCGCCGCGTCCTCGCGGGAATGTCATAGGTCGAGGCGGTGTCGAGGACGGGCAGGCTCACAAGCGCTCAGACTAGGCAGCGGCCCTGCGTGAACGGAGGCCGGGGGTCATCCTTCCCCGGCCTCACGTGCTCTCGTCAGCCTTCGGTCGTGACCTCGACGCTCGCTGCGTCAGAGGATGAGCCGGCGCGACGCCGACGACGCCGACGCTTCGCAGGCTCGCCTTCTGAAGGGCTGGTCGAGCCGGTGACCTGGGTGCCCGCGGGAGCGCCCTCTGCTACCACCTCGCCGTTCCGGCGACGCACGCGGTCACGCCGTGGCTTGGCCTCGCTCGCCGCCGAACCCTCCTCGCGAGGACGGCGTTCGGGACTGCGGCTACGGCCATGGCTGCGGTCCCGGTCGCGGTCACGGTCGTGGTGCGCGCTGCGCTCGAGCAGCTCACCGCGGTCCTCGCGCTCCGAGCGGGGCTTCACGGGGACGATCCGGCCCTTCGTACCCTCCGGGATGCCGAGGTCGGCCATCAGCTCAGGGCTCGTCGAGTAGGTCTCGGTGATCTCCGAGAACGGAAGGTCGAGCACGCGGTTGATGACCTTCCAGCGCGTGACGTCCGCCCAGTCCACGAGGGTCACTGCGACACCGGTGTTGCCCGCACGACCCGTACGGCTGATGCGGTGCACGTACGTCTTCTCGTCGTCGGGGCACTCGTAGTTGACGACATGGGTGACGTTCGCCACGTCGATGCCGCGGGCGGCGACGTCAGTAGCGACGATGACCTGAGCCTTGCCCTCACGGAAGCGCTTGAGCGCCTTCTCACGGGACACCTGGGTCAGGTCACCGTGGATGCAGGTGGCGTCGAAGCCGCGGTCGATGAGGTCGTCCGTCAGCCGCTGCACTCCGCGCTTGGTCTTGCAGAAGACCATGATCCGGTCGGCGTCCGGCACCTGCAGCAGCTTGGCCACGATCTCCGGCTTGTCGAGGCCGTGGGCCTGGTAGACGAACTGTGTCGTGTCGGGAACTGTCGCCTGCGCGTCGTGAGCCTCGGCGCGGATGTTGACAGGGTG
>JACRAA010000456.1 GCA_016213595.1 Actinomycetota bacterium
CCACGTGGTACTTCGCGCCCTACATCGTGATCTGGGGCTTCGTCTACGGTGCCGCCGCGATGGCCGGCACCGGGCTCGCCCTGCAGGGACTGTTCGGCGGGCTGTCGACCACGTGGTGGGGCATCGCGTCGGGCCTGATCGGTCTCGCGCTGGTCTGGACGGGGCGCTACAGCGTCTTCGAGAAGGTGCTGGCCGCACTGGTCGGCCTGATGTTCGTCACCATGGTCGGCGCCGCGCTGCTGACGACGCCCAACATCCCCGAGCTGCTCACCGGCCTGGCTCCGCGGATCCCCGACGGCGGCCTGGTCAACACATTGGCCCTTGCCGGCGGTGTCGGCGGCACCATCACGCTCGCGGCCTACGGCTACTGGCTGCGCGAGAAGGGGTGGAACACTCCGACCTACATGCGCGTCATGCGCATCGACAACACCGTCGCCTACGTCGTCACCGGCATCTTCGTGCTCGCCACCCTCGTTGTCGGCGCCGAGCTGCTCTACTCCACGAGCGTCGCGATCGAGAGCGGTGACGCCGGACTCCTCGACCTCGGCCTGGTGCTGCAGGACCGCTACGGCGAGTGGGCCGGGAAGGTCTTCCTCGTCGGCTTCTGGGCGGCCGCGATGTCGTCGCTCGTGGGCGTGTGGAACGGCGTGAGCCTGATGTTCGCCGACTTCGTCACCATCGTGCGCGGCGGCGCCAGTGAGGACGCCGACGCCCGCGCCGGGGGCAAGTGGTACAAGGCCTACCTGCTCTGGCTGACCTTCCCGCCGATGGTGATGCTGTTCCTCGGCAAGCCGGTCTGGCTGATCCTGGCCTACGGCGTGCTCGGCGCCTTCTTCATGCCGTTCCTCGCCGTCACCCTGCTGTGGCTGCTCAACACCGACCGCACCCCGGCCGAGTGGCGCAACAAGCTCCACTCCAACGTGCTGATGGTGATCATCGCCCTCGCCTTCCTGGCCCTTTGCGTCAACGAGGTGCGCAAGGCGATCGCGGGCGCCTGATCACTCCTCTGCAGGCACCGGGAGCTGCGACAGGTCGAGGTGCCGGAGGGCCTCCGGGGTGAGGTCACGCTCGACGCCTGACGCGAAGAGGCCGTTCCAGCCCTCGCACACCGCGCCGGTCACCGCCGTCGCGACATAACCACCGCTCGAGAGCAGCGCGGTGCGCGACAGGTCGTCCTCGGTTGGACAGTCGACCATCCTCGTCTTCCTCGGGGAGGAGAAGATCGCGTCCTGCGCGACGCTCGACTCCGTGCCGATCAATCGCCGGCTGGCGGTGAGGAGGTCGTCGGGTCCGTAGCGGCAGATCGAGAACGTCGCGTACGACTCGGTGATCGTCGCCGCCTCGGCCTCGCCCAGCGTCGCCGGGCAGTCGTTGGGGTCGACGCCGGTGAAGCGGCGCACGGAGTCCACGAGCCGGCGGGCGGTTGCCTGGTCGCGGGCGCTCACGGTGACGACCACCTCGTCGTCGTACCAGACCCCGAGCCACGCACCATCGGGATACATCGCCACATCTGCGCCCGCGGTGTCGTACTGCCACACGTACCCGCTCTTGACGGCGGCGCCGAAGCTCGCCGAGGACCCGACGCTCACGCCGTAGCCGCTCGACGGCGAGCACGCGATCGCCGGCACCAGGGTGTCGGGGCGGTTGACGACCGCCGGCACGTCCTCGAGCTCGCCTCCATCGGCACACCAACCGGAGACACCTCCGTAGCCCCAGTCCACCGGCACCTCGAAGGTCACGTCGTGCCCCGACTCGGCGCGGGAGCCCGTCTCGATGACCCCCGGCGGCAGGCCCGAGGTCGCGGTCGGCTCGTCGGCGACCCGCCCGCCGCCGTCGGACGAGGGCGCGAGCTGGGTGAGTCCCAGCGGCACTCCCGCCGCCACGACCGCGGCCGCCGCGACCGCCCAGGTCGTACGACGTCGACGCAATCGCCGACGCGCACCGGTGGCGAGCCCGAGGGCGTCGGGCGCGGCGCCCGCGCGCTCGGAGAGGGTGTCGCGCAGCCGTGTCTCGAGATCACTCATCGTCTTCTCCCAGCTCGTGTCGCATGGCCGCGATCCCGCGGGAGACGCGCGAGCGCACGCTCCCCTCGCGCACGCCCGTGAGGGCGGCGATCTCGGCGTAGTCGAGGTCTTCGTAGAACCGCAGCACGACGGCGGTCCGCTGGTCGGGCGGCAGCGCCCGGCACGCGCGCCAGAGCCGGTCGCGGTCCTCGGCGCCCACCCCGGCGGGCACGGGTCGGTCGTGCACGACCTCCACGGGCACCTCGCGCCGGCGCCGCTTGCGCCACCGGGACACGTGGGCGTTGACCACCATCCGGCGCACGTAGGCGTCGGGGTCGTCGACGGTGGAGATGCGTGACCACCGTGGCAGCGCCCGGGAGAGCGCGTCCTGCACGACGTCCTCCGCGTCGGCGCCGTTGCCGGTCAGGACGTAGGCCAACCGCAGCAGGGCGGGACCCCTGGCTGCGACCCAGCTGTCGAAGTCGGGCACCTCCACGCGGGTCCTCCCGGCCTGGGTCATCGTCGTCATGCACTACCAACGCCGCCGGGCGGCCTCCTGTTGCAGGTGTGGTGCAGACAGTGTCAGATGCCGGTCCGGTGGCGGATCCAGACGTTGGGCTCGACGTAGGTCGCGGTGCCGTGCTCGGCGTCGCACATCACCGGCGCCAGCGCGCCGGGCACCAGGACGGGACCGGTCGTGTCGAAGGGCAGCCCGGTCCACCCGCGCCACTCCTCGACGGTGCCCGGGATGCACATCGATCGCGGTGCGACCCGGTCGATCGTCCCGCCGGCCCGCACGTGGACGCGCAGCCACGGGTCGACCGGCAGGCCGTCGTCGCGGGTGCGGAAGGCGTAGGTCGACATCGGCTCGTGCGGGTCCGCCTTGCCGTTGGGCCGGACCGGGGCGAGCAGCTCGGAAAAGCCCAGCCGCCCGGCGTTGTCGCGCAGCGCGGCCAGCATCACGCTCGAGAGTCCGGTGCCCTGGAGTGCGGGCTCCACGCAGATCTCTGCGGCCGCCACCGCGTTGGGAGTGTCTCCCCAGATCCGGGTCAGCAGGGCGTTGCGGAGGGCGTAGTCCCAGCCGGCGTCGGGCAGGTCGCCGGCCGGTAGCTGGAACGGCACGCTGAACGCCTTGGCGACGATCCTTCCCGTCGCGTCCAGGGCGACCAGGACGTAGTCGAGGAACTCCTCGAGGCAGTCGTAGTAGGAGTTGCCGATCGGGTCGTGCTTCATGAACTCCGGCCAGGAGGTCTCCATGTCCCAGAACACGTCCCACGGCTGCGGCCGCTCGGCCAGGGTCACGATCTCGAGGTCCATGCCACTCATCGTCCTCGCGGGAGCAACCGATTTCAGAGCCGCTCGGCCACCCGTCGCGCGGCGACCTGGAGGATCTCCCAGGCGGTCGAGAAGGGCGGGGCGTAGGCGAGGTCCATCCACGCCAGGTCGTCGACCGTCCCACCGGCCCACAGCACGGCCGCGGCGGCATCGATCCGCTTGCCGGCACCGCGGCCCCCGACGACCTGCACGCCGAGCAGCCGCCGCGTCGAGCGGTCGGCCATCACCCACAGTGCGATCGGCTCCGCCGCCGGCATGTAGCCGCTCGCGGTCGACCCCTCGGTGACCAGGGCGACGGGGTCGTGGCCCGCGGCCTCGGCATCCTTCCGGGAGAGCCCGGTGCGGGCGATCTCGAGGTGCACCTCGCCGTAGGAGAAGCGGGTGATCGAGGTGTCGGTCATCCCGTCGAAGGACAGCGAGCCGCCCGCCAGGCTGTCGCCGAGCGCCCGGCCGTGCTTGTTGGCGTGCGTGCCGAGCGGGCGGAACACCCACGCGTCGTCGAGCCGCCGACGCACCTCGCAGCAGTCACCGGCGGCCCAGACGTGGTCGGCCACCCGGCCGTGCGGGTCGGGGCGCAGCGCACCGCCCTCGGTCAGCTCGATCCTCGTGCCCTCGAGGAAGGCCGTGGCGGGTCGTACGCCGATTGCGACCACGACGAGGTCGGCCTCGCGCGTGCCGCCGTCCCAGCGGACACCCGTCACCCGGTCGCCGTCGAGCTCGAGGCCCGTCACCTCCGCGCCCAGCAGCAGCTCGATGCCGGCATCGGCCAGGCCGACGTTGACCCGGTCGGACATCTCGTCCTCGAGCATCGCCATCCCGCGCGTGCGGGTGAGCACGGTGACGCCGAAACCCTTGCGCAGTGCGGCTTCTGCGACCTCGACCCCGACGTAGCCGGCACCGACGACGACCACGTGCGCGCCCTCGGGAGCACCCGCGAAGCGCTCGATCCACTCGGCTCCGTCGTCGAGCGTCTTGACCGCGCCCACGCCGTCGTACGTCGTCCCGTCCGGTCGCAGTGCCCAGTCGGGCAGGACCGCTGGGGCTCCCGTGGCGACGACGAGCTCGTCCCACTCGACGACCTCGCCCTCGCCGGTCGTGACGGTCCGAGCGGTCAGGTCCGCCGACACCACCTCGGTCGACATCCGCAGGTCGATGCCGGACTCCCGGTGTGCGTCTGCCGACCTCGCCACCAGGTCGTCGGCGGAGGCGACGTCGCCCGCCATCAGGTAGGGGATGCCGCAGGCGCTGTAGGACGTGTGGGTGCCCTTGTCGAGGACGGTGATCGCGAGGTCACGGCCGGTGCGCTTCGCGGTCCGCAGTGCCTGGTGGGCGGCCGACATCCCGGCTGCGTCCGCGCCGATGACGACGACCTTCATTCCTCGGTCTGCTTCGCCCACAGGTTGACCTCGGACTC
>JACRAA010000461.1 GCA_016213595.1 Actinomycetota bacterium
CGCCATCGGCGGCGGTGCCGGGGTCGTCGGCATCATCATCTACCTCGTCGTGACCCTGCTGATCAGCCGCGACCGCCCGCCGATCAAGATCCTCGACCCCGGCCTGGTGCCCGAGCACAGCTTCCCGTCGGGCCACGTCGCGACGTCGGTCGTCGTCTACTGCGCCCTCGCGATCTACCTCTTCCGGACCGTGCCGTCGTCGCGTCGCTGGGCCTGGATCCTCTTCCTGGCGCCCGTCGTCGTGGCGCCGTCCCGGCTCTACGAGGGCGCCCACCACGTGACCGACGTGCTGACCAGCCTGGTCTTCGCCCCGCTCTGGGTGGCGGTGGTGGCCCACGTCCTCCTGCCCCGCGACCGGGTGGTCGAGGTGCGAGCGGAGCGAGCCTCGAAACCGTCGACCTAGGGTTGAACCCATGACCTCCCCGATCGTCGTCGTGACCGGAGCCAACGGACTCGTGGGCAGCCACGTGGTGACCGCACTCAGCGAGAGGGGCGCACGGGTGCGCGCGGTCGTACGCCGCCCCGGCACCGCCCCCGACCTCGCGGGCGTCGAGGAGCGCGTCGGCGACTTCGCCGACCCGGCCTTCGCGGCGCAGGTCGTCGCGGGCACGGACACGCTCGTGACGACGGTCCACCCGCTCGGCGGCGACCGCGACGAGCAGCGACGCATCGGCCTCGACGGCACGCTCGCGATCGCGTCGGCGGCGGGCGATGCCGGCGTACCCCTGATCGTGCACATCTCGACGGCCGGCGTGTACGACCGCAGCCCGGGGGCGGGCGACGTCAGCGAGGAGTCGGCCTACGTCTCCGACGACGCCAACGACTACTCGGTGATCAAGCGCGACCTCGACGAGGCGCTGGCCAGGCTCGGAGGTACGACCCGCGTCCTCGTGCGGCCGCCGATGATCCTCGGCCCGGGCGAGTCGTCGGTGTGGAACACCGTCCAGCCGCGAGCCGTCGCCGAGGACGAGTCGCGCCGCCACGCGGTAGCTGACGCGACCGCGGCCTGGGTCCACGTCAGGGACCTCGCCGCTCTCACCGCCGACGTCGCCACCGGCGCCATCCCCGTGCGCGACGACGTGTCCGCCGGTCCCGTGATCGGCGGGTGCACGCCGGTCAACGTCGCGGGCGGACCCGCCACCCAGCGCGACTACCTGGGCGCCGTGTGCGACGCGCTCGGCGTCGAGCCGACGTGGGACGACAAGCCCGCCTGGGCCGGCCAGATCCGCGCCGACCGCGCGCAGGGCTGGGGCTGGTCGCCGGAGGTCTCGCTCGACGAGGCGCTGGACGAGCTGCGGGCGGGCCTGCGTTCCTGACCCGTTGGCCGGTCCTGCAAGAGTGACGGGCATGGAGCAGCGAACACTCGGAAGGACCGGTCGCCCGGTCTCGGTCGTCGGTCTCGGCACGTGGCAGCTCGGCGCCGCCTGGGGTGACGTCAGCGAGGACGACGCCCGCGCAGTGCTGGAGGCGTCGGCAGAGGCGGGCGTGACGTTCTACGACACCGCCGACGTCTACGGCGACGGCCGCAGCGAGCAGCTCGTCGGCCGATTCGTCGCCGAGCACGCGGACGCCGGCTTCACCGTCGCGACCAAGATGGGCCGTCGCGAGGAGCAGGTTCCGGCCAACTACGTCGAGGCCAACTTCCGCACCTGGCTCGACCGCTCGCGCCGCAACCTCGGCGTCGACACGATCGACCTCGTGCAGCTGCACTGCCCGCCGAGCGAGGTCATCGACGACGACGCGACCTACGACGTGCTCGACCGGCTCGTCGACGAGCAGGTCATCGCGGCCTACGGCGTCAGCGTCGAGACCGCCGACCAGGCGCTCAGCGCGATCGCCCGGCCCCACGTCGCCAGCGTGCAGATCATCCTCAACGCGTTCCGGATGAAGCCGCTGGACGCCGTGCTGCCTGCGGCTGCGGAGGCCGGCGTCGGGATCATCGCCCGGGTGCCGCTGGCCTCGGGCCTGCTGTCGGGGAAGTACGGCCTGGACACGACGTTCGCCGCCGACGACCACCGCACCTACAACCGCGACGGCAGCGCCTTCGACGTCGGTGAGACCTTCTCCGGCGTCGACTACGCGACCGGCGTCGAGGCGGCGCAGGAGTTCGCCCGGCTCGTCGCCGACAGCGGTCTCGACGTCACGCCTGCGCAGGCCGCGATCGCGTGGGTGGCGCAGCAGCCCGGCGTCTCGACGGTCATCCCGGGTGCCCGCAACACCGACCAGGCCCGGTCCAACGCGGCCGCCGGCAACGTCGGCGCACTGCCCGCCCCGCTCCGCGACGCGGTCGCCGACCTCTACGACCGTCACATCCGGGAGCAGGTGCACGGGCGCTGGTGACCGCGCCTACGGTGGCGTCGTGAACCTGCAGCGATGGGTGCTGGCCGCCGAGCGTGCGTGGGACTCGCGACGTGCCGCCGAGACGCCCGAGCACTTCCGGATCGAGCCCTACATCGGGCACGGCGGTCCTGCCGGCACGGTCGTGCGCGGCCGCGTGCTCGACAACCCGCTCGGCTCGGAGGCGATGCCTGACGA
>JACRAA010000457.1 GCA_016213595.1 Actinomycetota bacterium
GCCGCCGTTGGCGCCTGGACCCGCAGCGCCCTCAAGCACCTCCGGGTCGACGTGGCCTTCATGGGGACCAACGGCATCACGCCCGACAACGGGCTCACGACGCCCGACCAGTCCGAGGCCGAGGTCAAGGCGGCCATGGTGAAGTCCGCTGCCCGTGTCGTCTGTCTCGTGGACCACACGAAAGTCGGCCTGAGCCAGCTGTGCCAGTTCGCGAGCCTCGACGAGGTCGACGTCGTCGTCACCGACTCGGGGCTCGAGCAGGACCTCGCCGACGAGCTCGCTGCCGCCGGGCCGGAGGTGATCCGCGCGTGATCGTCACACTGACGCCCAACCCCAGCCTCGACCGTACGATCGCCGTGCCGGTGCTCCGCCAGGGGGCGGTGATGCGCGCAACCGACTCGCGGGAGGACCCGGGCGGCAAGGGGGTCAACGTGAGCCGCGCGCTGGCTCAGAACGGGACCGCCACCGTGGCGGTGCTCCCCATCGGCGGCGTCTACGGGGGTGTCATGCTCGACCTCCTCCGCGCCCAGGAGGTCGATGTCGTCCCCGTACCGATCGCCGGCGCTATCCGCGCCAACGTGGCCATCGTCGAGCCGGACGGCGCCACGACGAAGGTCAACGAGCAGGGCCCCTGCTTCAGCCCGGAGGAGGTCGAGGCGCTCCGCACGGCGACGGCCACCGCGAGTGCCGGAGCCGGGTGGGTGGTGTGCTGCGGCTCGCTGCCGCCCGGCATCGACGACGACTTCTACGCCGACCTCGTGCACCGCTGCCACGAGCGCGGCGTCAAGGTCGCCGTGGACTCGTCCGGTGAGCCGATGGCCAGGGCCATGGCCGCTCGCCCGGACCTCATCAAGCCGAACCGCGTCGAGCTGGCCGAGGCGGTGGGGCGCGACCTGCCCACCGTCGGGGACGTCGTCGACGCGGCGCGCGCTCTCGTCGCGACCGGCATCGGCTGTGTCCTCGTGAGCCTCGGCCGCGACGGTGCCTTGCTCGTCGACGCGGAGCGGGCGGTACGGGCGGTGGCCCGTGTCGACAACCCCTTGTCGACCGTAGGTGCCGGCGACGCGTTCCTCGCCGGCTACCTCCACGCCGTGTCCTCGGGCGAGGACTGCGAGGCCGCCCTCCGTACCGCTGTGGCCTTCGGAGCCGCCGCCGTGAGCCGGTCCGGCAGCCAGATGCCCACGCCTGACGGCGTCGCCGCGATCACCGTCACCGTCGACCGTGACCCGGACCGGTCGGCCACGCTCGAGGACTGAGCCGGCTGCGAAGCACGAGCTGCAGACAGAAGGACGTCACCGCCAGGAGGTCGTTCCCCTGGCGGTGACGTGTTTCTTGCTCTCTCACGCGGTCGGCATCACTCCGCGTCGAGGTCGCGCTCCAGGAGCGCAGCCAACGAGTCAAGGACGGACTCGTCGTCGGAGGTGAGGGTCACGGTGTCACCGTGGCCGGCTCCAAGGGTCATGACGGCGAGGATGCTGTCCGCATCGACCGTACGGTCGCCCTTGCTGAGCGTCACGGCCGTGCCACTCGCCTCGACCGCCTGGACGAACAGGGCGGCGGGGCGGGCGTGCAGGCCGACTGCGGACGCGATGATGACGTCACGGGTTGCCATGGTTCTCCTTGTTCATCGTGCTGGGTGTTCAGGGTTCGACGGTGACCTTGATGGCCTGGCCCTTGGCGACGATGTCGAACGCCTCGAGGGCCCGCTCCAAGGGCAGGTGGACGGTGATGAGGTCCTTGACGGGTACGAGTCCCGACGCGATGTAGGCGAGGGCCCTCTTGTTGTGCGACGGTGCGGAGCCGTTGGCCCCATGGATGTGGAGCTGCCGGTAGTGCACCAGGTTGGAGTCGCACGTGATCGTGGGGTTCGTCTTCGGCAGGCCGCCGAAGAACGAGATCCGCCCGTTGCGGGCGGCCATGGCGATCGCCTGCTCCTGCGTGATGTTCGCCGCTGTCGCCGTGATGACCACGTCGGCCCCGCGACCGCCCGTGAGCTCGAGCACCGCGGCGACGACGTCGACCGAGGAGGCGTCGATGACGTGGTCGGGCTGTACGGCCTCGGCTGACATGGCGAGCCGCTCCGCGTTGACGTCCACGAGGATGACTGTGCCGGCCTGGTGGACCCCTCGAGCGATCCGGATGTGGATGCAGCCGATGGGGCCGGCCCCGAAGACGACGACGGTGTCGCCGGCCTCGATGCCGAGCTGCTCCTGGGCGTTGATCGCACAGGCGAAGGGCTCGGCGGCGGAGGCCTCGTCGAAGCCGACGCCCTCCGGGATCCGGTTGAGGCCGTCCACCGCGAGCACCTGGCGCGGAACGACCATGTACTTGGCGAAGCCGCCGTCGTACTGGTAGCCCACCGATGTCTGGTTCTCGCAGATCTCCATCCATCCCTTGCGGCACTCGTAGCAGTCGCCGCACGGCACCGCCGCGATGACCTGAGCGCGGTCGCCGACCGCCCAGCCGGTGACGTTGGCGCCGACCTCGGCGACCTCTCCAGCCACCTCGTGCCCCATCACCCGCGGGGGAGTGATGTTCTGGTGCCCGTTGTGGAAGATCTTCACGTCCGTACCGCAGGTCGAGCAGTTCTTCACGCGCAGCAGCACCTCGTCCGCGCTGATCTGCGGGACAGGAGCATCCTCGACCCGTACGTCGCCGGGCGCGTAGAAGCGCAGTACCTTCATCAGTCCGCCTGAGGGGCGAGCAGCGTCAGCACCTCGTCGACCGACGACGTGGTCCGCAGGCGTTCCGCGGAGTCGGAGTCCATGAGCACCTCTGCGAGGCTGGCGAGGATGCTCACGTGCTCGTCGGTCGCGGAGGCGATGGGGATGAGGACGTACGCCCTCTTGCCGTCCCAGTCGATACCCGCAGGGAACTGGGCGAAGCCCAGGGCTGCCCGGGTGATGTGTCCGCGCGACTCGTTGGTCCCGTGGGGGATCGCAACGCCCTCGCCCAGGTAGGTGGAGATCTGCTTCTCCCGGGCGAGCATGCCGTCGACGTAGGCGGGGTCGGCCGCCCCGGCGTCGACGAGGATCTGACCGCAGTAGCGGATCGCATCCTCCTTCGACGTCGGGGACAGGCCGAGCCGAACCGATGCCGGAGCGAGGATCGGCTCAGGACTCAAGGGTCTCTCCGTTCTTGATGGCGTTCTCGACCCTGGTGAAGGCCGGGTCGCCCATGTACTGGTCGAACGGCACGATGACGGCGCCCCTCGGGGCGATCGCCTCGGCGCGGCTCAGCAGTCCCGAGTGGCACAGGATGAGCTGGGCGTCGGCCGGGATGCCGTTGACCGGGGTGTGGGTGACCTCGACCCCGGACGATGCCAGCTTCTTCTTCATCGCCGAGGCGACCATGACCGAGGAGCCCATACCGGCGTCGCAGGCGATGACGAGACGTCTCACGTCGCGGCCGTTGATCCTGCGCGTCGTCGTGGCCGTCACGGTCGAGGCGGTACCGGGAGCGCCCAGCGGGGCCGAGCCCATGGGCGTCGTCACGAGGTCGGCCTCGGTCTCGATGGCGAGCTCAGCCTTGGCGCCGCGACCGAACCCGAACAGAGCCGAGGCTACGGCGAACGAGACCGCGGTGGCGACGAGGACGTCGGCGAGCATCGGGATGTACCCGTCGCGAGGGGTCACGGCGAAGTAGGCGATGATCGAACCCGGGGATGCGGGAGCGAGCAGGCCAGCGCCGAGGAGCGAGCCGACGAACAGGCCGGACATGCCACCGGCGATGACAGCCAGGATCATCTTGGGCTTCATGAGGACGTACGGGAAGTAGATCTCGTGGATGCCGCCGAGGAACTGGATGATGATCGCGCCGGGAGCCGAGGGCCGCAGGGAGATGGGGCCGAAGAACATGAACGCCAGGAGGAGGCCGAGGC
>JACRAA010000458.1 GCA_016213595.1 Actinomycetota bacterium
CTGAGGCTGTCTTCCCCGTTGGCGAAAACGAGGATGGCACGGTTCGCCGCATCGCTCTTTGTGAAGAGAGTGCTTTCTACCCACCGGCATCGTCAGCTGAGGAACTTCCGCTACGTCGAATCCGGTTCTTGGCCCATGCCGTTTGCTGGGGGCAACTCGGTCGGTCGGAACAGCGGTCTGTCCTCGACGACCGAATGAAGGCTTGGGACGCACTCTTCAGCATCAAGGAGTTTCGCTTCGAGGAAGTCATGCGCGCGGCGGTCCTCCCTGGCCTCACTCGTACCGGTGGAGTCGACACGGAACTTCGCGCAGCCAACCGCTCGATCGAGGCACTCGCAACGATCTGCCGCCTCGCTGGCAAGACAACGAAGGCGGACCATCCGCTCCCGATGGGCCGCCTCGGCTCGGACCGTGCCTTCTTCAATCTGAGCCGCCTCGACGTGCCATGCCGATCGGAAGACGACGACCTCGCGTGGGCGCCGGCCCACCAGGTGTACTTCGGGCGAGATTGGGTCGGCGAGGACTCCGTGGAGGGAATCGTCGAAGCGATGGCGGCGGCCGGAGAGCGGCTCGACGTGAAGTTTCTGGCGTCACCGGAAGCTTTCGCTGCATACTCCAGCGCTATCGGAGTGCGCGTCGACGAAGACGAGGGGGCAGAACGCGAACCCGATGATGACGAGGGCGAAGTCGACCTTGAAGACGACACGGACGAAGCACTCGAAACGACGGTTGATGACAGATGGCGCAACTTCTTCGCATGGCTCGGAGTCAGCCGAGGTCTGCGACTCGTCCATTTCCACGACGTCGACGACACCGGTACGGGCTGGACGAGCACGAAGGGTCTCGGACTCCCCGGCGGTTGGGCTTTCGCAGCCCTCGAAGACGCTTGGACGGACTACCTGGAAGCCCTAACCGGCTCCCTCGAAGCCGACCCACGCTGGGACTCCACAGACCACTACCTCTACCAAGCACACAACCTCGACCGCCTTGATGAAATCGCGGCCGTCGCTCAGCGGGCGGGCAACGATGTCGCGACCGAGTTCCTCAATCATCTGGTGCGCAATTGGTCCTCCTACTCACAACACACTCAGGCCGAGCTCGCGCTTGTGCCAAAAGGCAAGCAGCCTTCTCAGCGCAACAGCCCGCAGCGGGCATTCAGCGAGGAGCGGGCGCCCGGCGGTCCCGACTTCTGGCTCCACCGCCTCCGCAATCACGCGGTCTGCCCAACGAGCCACGGCCCTCGTCGTCCAAGCCAGACCTGGAGGCGCACCGATGAGTTGGAACGCCGGCTCGGCCGTAGCGGACGCAACGCTGACGCCTACCTCCCCGAGCTCAGCCAACCTGAGGGCACCTCGCCGGCTCAGCTCCGCGCGTGCCTAGACGAGCTACAAGTTCGTGGCGAACTCACACCAGCAGCATTTACAACTGATGACGCTGGCGAACTGTGCGTTCGCCTCTCTCAGGTCTACGCCGACGGAGTCACCGAGCAGGTCGCGCGGCGACAGCTCCGACCGCTCTACCGAGAACTCTTCGAGCTGCTCGCAGGCACGAACACTGACGCGACCACGCCACTCGCCGACGCGCCCCTTGCCGCACGGACCTCCACCGGCATCACCTTCCTCCCTGCGAGGGAGGTCCTGTACGCGGCCGTCTCCGGAAGTCGCGAACGAAGCGGCGTGCAGGATCGTGTGCCTCTTTTCGTTCTGGAGGCAGAACCCGGGGCGAACCGTCCGCTACGCGAGCTGTTTGGCACCCCGCTCCTTGAGAGCGCGCTGGAGTGGAGCGTTCAGCCAGGAGAAGTCGTACTCGACGAAACCCAGTTGTCGACCTTCCGACAAGGACTGACGGAGCTCCTGCCGCCCCTCCTCGCACGTCTCAGCGCCGACCGGGCAGACCGAAGCCGCCTCGACAAGAAGGTGCTGACCGAGTTCGCCCAGCAGATCGAACCGGTCGAAGCGCTTTCGATGAGCTGTACGTTCCGCGGAGAGGACCTTGGGAGCATCCCTCAGCGGGCGTACCACGTCCGACGTACGGAAAGAGACGAGTTCCAGGGCTTCGTCGTGTGGACTGGGCCCGCATGGCCGCCCGTCGCAGAGGATGCACAGGCCCTCGCGATGGCGCTGGCCGAAGCCCTCGAAGTCAACACGGTCGAGACCTTTCTGTCCTTCATCAACGCCAACCCCACCATGCGCCGACAACTGCTTGACCTGGCGGGCGCATCAGACAAGTGGCAAGAAGTAACTGAGGAACTCGCGAGTGGCGATGACGAGTCCGACACCTCTGACGACGGAACCGGCGAGGACACGAACTTCCAGTCCGACGGCGAATCGACAGAAGCAGACGCCGGAGCACGCCCCGCGACACCGCCAGCAGCCCAGCAAGCCGCGGCTCGCGTTCCGCTTCACAGCTTCGAGGACCTCCTCATCGACGGCGAGGTCATACGAGTCTCTGGAGCGACGCCAAAGACATCGACTGGCGGCAAGGGCACCGGCGGTGGCACGACGACCGAGGACGCTCCCAGCGGCTCACGCGGTGCGCCGCGAGCAGCCCAGGGAACTGACCTGAACGAGCTGGATCGGCTCGGCATGCGCATCACGTTCGCGTTCGAGCAACGTCGTTTCCCAGGACGTTCTACCGCGGTCCTGCCCAGCGACCAACCCGCGCCAGACGCGGATGTCCTGATCGTAGACGTCAGCTCTCCGAGCATGATCAAGGAGGCCGTCAGCCAGTCCTCGGTCGTGAAGGCAGTCTTCGAGACCCTCCGGGGTCAGGGCATTAGCGACCTGTTTCCAGGGTTCGACATCCTCACGATCAATGGGACTGAGATCGACCGAATGATCGAGCTCAAGTCCTCCGGAGTCGATGCCCAGGTTCAGGCGATGAGCTGGAACGAGTGGAAGACCGCCGGCGGTAATGTGCGCCACCGCTTCTGGCTCTACCTCGTCGGCAACCTCCGCGCCGACCTCCAAGACGCGATCCCGTTCGTGCGCGCCGTCCAGGACCCCTTTGGCACCCTCGCCTCCTCCAGTTCCGAGGACGTCATTCGCAAACGCACCGTTCAACTCCGCGTCAGGGAGTTCGAAGCGGCCGACGAACTCAAGCTGGCGCTGCGAGCGACGCCAGGGGCAGGCGACTGACTCACCCAGGGCACTTGCTGAACTGTCCTGATGGAGGCTCCATGCGCACACCTGACTACTGAGAGCGGATGCCATTCGGGCACCGCCCGACGTCAGGAGTCAGACGATGACGATTCCCACCCAGATGAGCCTGCACGGGTTCATCGCGACAGCGCCGGAGCTCACGTTCACCGGCAAGGGGCACGCCAGGTTCTTCTGCCGGGTCGGCATCGAGCAGCACCGCAAGGAGGTCGATGGGTCGTTCACCAAGCTCGACCCCGTCTTCTGCGACATGGTCCTGTTCGACCGCGCGGCCGAGCGGGCCTACCCGCGGTTCAAGCCGGGCGACCAGATCGTCGCGTCCGGCTACATCCACGAGTACGAGCAGGGACGACCCGGCGGTCCCAGCGAGATCCGTGAGCAGTTCGTCGCCCGCCAGATCGGACACGACTGCTGTCGCACCCGCTACGTCGTCGACCGCAACCCGGCCACGCAACCCGACCCGCCGACCAACGAGATGAACGTGGTCAACGAGCCGGCGCAGGTCGTCGGCATCTGAGGGCCAGTGCGATGAGCACCGACGTCGAGTCCGGCCAGCGGGCGCCGGAGTTCGAGGGCGGCGACTCGTTCGAGGAGTTCGGCGGTCCCGAGGCTGTGTTCGGGACCGCTGACTTCGACGATGAGCGGCCGTTGCGCCCGATCGACTGGAACACCCTGACCGCGGACGAGGCACTCGTCGAGTGGGGGGACCTCGACAAGTTCGTGAAGTGGCTGCGCCTCTCCTACGGGCTCCCGCCGGCCGTGGTTCCGCCGTTGTGGCATCGCCACGATGAGCTGATCTGGGAGCTTTCCGCGCTCCACACGGCCAGGGTCAATGCCTACGACCCCGAAGCCTCACCCTCTGCTCCACTGGCGTGGCATCGCGAGTTCCGCGAGTGTCAGCAGCGGCTCCGGGAGTGGGTGTCTCTGAGTGGCACCCGGCTGGACCGCGACCGGCCAACGAGGCAGACCGCGTGGCCCGGCGAACCGCCGTACGACCCCGCACCCGAGGTCGAGATCGTTGACCGCGACGGCGACTTCGCGGCGTTCGTGGCCGAGGACATCGCCGCACGTCGAGCGATGGAGGCCGGACTCGGGTTCGCCTGGTAGTCGCCCGCCTCGCCGTGCACATCTGCTCCTCACACCCGGTTGTCCACAGCCACGCCACCTCGTGCTCGGCGTACCCGCCGGCGGGCTCGACGGTGAAAGGCACGCCACTTCTCGAAAGGACTCCCCCATGCTGCTCGCCCACGCGGTGACCCTCGCGGAAGCCCGCTCCTACGTCGCCGCCCTGGCCGACGCCGCGCTCACGACGGATGCGTCGATCGAGTACGACCGCGTGCTGCTCCAGATCGACTTCATCCACGGCGACTTCATCCCCGGCATCAGCCCGGTCCCGGTCACCAACCGCGACGTCCTCTTCGAAGTCGCCGAGTCGGCCATCGAGGACCTCGTCAGGCACGGCATCGACTCGCTGACCGTCGAGCTCGTCCTCGACATGCTGTGGGTCGCCCGAGAACTGGATGCGCCCTGATGTACGGCGAGACCAGCGGGATGCTCCGCGACGCGCTGAGTGAACTGCTGCGGCAGCACCGCATCCAGCAACGCATCGGCGGCGCCGGCCTGCACACGGTCCCCGAGACCACGACTCCCGATGAGCGGAAGGTGATCGGTGAGCAGATCGCGCGCTACCGCCACACCGTACTCGTCTGGAGCCACCAGGCGATGCGTGCCGCCAACCCGCACATCAACCTCGAAGGAAGCACCGGCCGCACGCGTGGCCCTGCCGAGGAGCTGCGCTATCGCCTGGAAGCCACACTCGGCGCTATCGAGTTCAACCTGTCGACGATTGACGAGCTGGTCACCGAGCAGCCGTTCCCGCTCGTCGACACGTGGCGTCAGGCGGCGCGTGCCTGCGTACTCGGCGAGCACGACTTCGCCAACGGCGTCGGGTACGGCCGTCTGTTTGAAGCCCAGTGCTTGACCGTCCTCAAGGACGCGGCGGAAGTGGTGCGTGCGGTCGTCCGCCTCGACCGTCGCTATGCCAACATCCCCGGCTGGCAGCCACTCAAGGAGCCGGGCCGTCTTGGACGTGCGGCCGAGACTTGCGTGACATGGGCGGGATACGGCGAGCCGGACTACACCGTCGACCTTCGCGGATGGCGGCCCGAAGCAACGCTGATCGAAGGACCTGGGCTGCCCGGGATCACTGGCGTGCTCCAGGCCCAACACAACCTGCTCATCCATCTCGGGACGTTCCCCACCGCCCACAACCTGCGTGTCGTTCTCGACTCCCAACGCATCGTCTCCCGCGAGACCGCCCGCCGACTCCAAACCATCGACCCGACCGTCGCGGTCCGGTGGGAGGGGCGTGCTGAGACCTACGGGCGACTCGTCCACGAGACCCGTGACCTCGGCGGCATGGTCGGCAACGGCGGACACGCCGCCGGTCAGGGCTCGGTCGCGGCCGTCCGCATGGAGAAGCTTGGCCGGGACGGACTCACAGACCCACAAGCAGGTCGGCTCCAGCGGCTCAGCGCGGGCATCGACCAACGGATCTGCAACGTCATCGAGCACGGCGTCGCCCAGCGTCTCTACTTCCAACGCATCAACGTGCCCGGCCTCGACGACCACAAC
>JACRAA010000459.1 GCA_016213595.1 Actinomycetota bacterium
AGATGACGGAGATGATCCGCATGCTCGGCGTCGGCGGATAGATGTAGGTGTTGCGGACCATGAACTCTTTGAGGATGTCGTTCTGGATGGTCCCGGCCAGCTGCGCGGGGGCCACGCCCTGCTCCTCGGCGGCCACGATGTACAGCGCGAGGATCGGCAGCACTGCGCCGTTCATCGTCATCGAGACGCTCATCGAGTCGAGCGGGATGCCGTCGAACAGCTGACGCATGTCGAGGATCGAGTCGACGGCCACACCGGCCATGCCGACGTCGCCGGTCACGCGCGGGTGGTCCGAGTCGTACCCGCGGTGCGTCGCCAGGTCGAACGCGATCGAGAGGCCCTTCTGCCCGGAAGCCAGGTTGCGCCGGTAGAAGGCGTTCGACTCCTCAGCGGTCGAGAAGCCGGCGTACTGGCGGATCGTCCACGGCTGGTTGACGTACATCGTGGCGTACGGGCCCCGCAGGAACGGCGGGATGCCGGGGTAGGTCTCGAGGAAGTCGACGCCCTTGAGGTCGGCGTCCGTGAAGACGGGCGGTACGAGGATGTGCTCGGGCGTCTCCCAGCTCGCCGTACCGGTGTCGACCGAGTCGGCGACCGGGGCACCGGCGCCGAGGTCGATGGTGTCGAATGTCGGGAAACTGACTTCTGTCTGGAAAATCACTTCGCAACCCCCAGTCGGTCGAGCGTGTCGCCGAGGAACGCGACGACGTCCATGCCGTCGAAGACCTCGCCCTCGATGACGGAGTCCACGTCCTCGGAACCCGTCTCGGACTTCTTCCCGGCGATCCACACGTGGTCGACCCCGGACTTCTTCAGCGCCTCGGCGACGGTGACTGCCTGGGCTGCGTACACCTTGCCGCTGGAGCAGAGGATGACCTGCTTCACACCCGCGGACCTGACCTGCTCGACGATCTCCTCGGCCGTACCGCCCTCGCTGGACGGGTGGGCGAGGCCGGCGACGAGCAGCACGTTCGACGTGAACTGCTCACGGGGGCCGAAGTCGCGCCGGGCCCCGAGGCAGGCGAGGAAGACGCCCGGCTGGCTGCCGCTGGCCTCGGTGTGTGCCGTGACCCGGTCACGAAGGCACTCGAAGACCTCCGAGTCGCGAGCGGGCGAGAGACCTGCGACGGGGGCTTCCACGGGACGACCCCTCAGCCCCTCGATCGCGGCCTCCTTCTCCGGCGGGAACATGCTCACACCGGTGATGGGCTGCTTGCGCGTGCTCAGCCGCTTGCGCCGCTCCGCGACCGTCGCCGCGATCTGCGCCGCGACCGTACCGGCTGCGAGGGCCGCGGCCATGCCGCCGGCGGCCTCGAGCTCCTGGACACGGGACCAGGCGGCCTTGGCGACATCGTCGGTGAGCGTCTCCACGTACCAGGACCCGCCGGCGGGGTCCTCGACCCGGCCGAGGTTCGACTCCTCGGCGGCGACGAGCTGCGTGTTCCGGGCCATCCGCCGGGAGAACGCGTTGGGCAGTCCCTGGGCGGTGTCGAAGGGGAGGGTGGTGATGGCCTCGGCGCCGCCGACACCAGCAGCGAACGTGGCGATCGTGCCGCGGAGCAGGTTGACCCACGGGTCGTCGCGCGTGACCATGCGCCACGACGTGACCGCGTGCTGGGTGGCGCCCCGGGCCTCGACCGGTACGTCGAGGACCTCGCCGACGCGCGACCACAGGCGACGCAGGGCGCGGAGACGGGCGATGCCGAGGAACTGGTCGGCGTTCACGGTGACCCTGAACTCGATGGCTGCGAACGCGTCGGCAGCGGACACACCGGCCCGGACGAGGGCCCGGACGTACTCGATGCCGGTCGCCACTGCGTATGCCAGCTGGTCGACGTCGCCGGCTCCGGCGTCGTCGTACACGCGGACGTCGACGACCAGGGGCTTCACACCCGGCAGGTGGGCTGTTTTCGTCACGTACTCCGCGAGCTGGCCCAGGTCGGGCGCTTCGCCCGTGAGGGCGGCGAGACCGACCGGGTCGATGCCCAGGTTCCCGGCAGCGTCCGCCGCGTCGCCCCACCACGCCAGCAGCGCATCTGCGGCCGCGGCCTGGTCGGAGGTCGAGCTGACCGCGACCGGTGCAACGCCGCTGATCACGCCGGCGAGGGCTTCGGGGAGGTCGGCCGGGGCGATGCCCCCGTCACCGACACGGAGCCACACGGAGGTGCCGCCCGCCCTCAGGTCCTCGAGCACAGCAGCGTTCGTGGTCGTCGCGGAGGCGTCCTCGTGCAGCTGCCGGACATCCCAGGCGAGGGCCGCGCCCGTACCGACCCGCGAGCCACGCGTGTACGGGGCGGCGCCCGGGACACCCAGCGCAGGGCCCTCGGTCGTCGTGTACAGGGGCTCGATCGTGAGGCCGTCGACGGTCGTCGTACGGAGCCGCGCCATGGCCTTGTCGATGGTGAGCTCCGTGCCCGGTGGGCGCCTGCGGTTGAGGACCTTGAGAACCTCGGTGTCCCACTGCTCACGCGTGGGTGTCTCGAAGTCGCCGGCCAAGACGGTTCTGGTGTCAGTCATCGCCTGCTCCTGATGTCTCGGGCCAGGGCGGTCGTCCCGCCGTCCGGCCATCGGCCTCAGCCTATCGGTCGGCCTCCCGCAGGAGACCAGGGGGTATGGAGGGGGTTGAGTGGCCCGGGGGAATAGCGCTGTCCCAGCCGTCGTTCACCCGATAGTTGAATTTTCATCGAATCGCGGAAGAACTCGAAAGGCCCCCTATGACCATCGCCCTCGACCGTACTGCGGCCACTGACGCCCCCATCCTCGACGTGCTCGCCGAGCGGTTCAGCACCCGGGTGTTCGACGCCCACGCCGCCATCGACGAGGCCGCGCTCGCCAGCGCGCTC
>JACRAA010000449.1 GCA_016213595.1 Actinomycetota bacterium
GGTGGCAGATCGCGGAGTCGCGGTGGCGGTCGCCAGACATCAGTCGGATGTACTTCGCGGCCAGCTGCGGATCGACCAGGCGTGCGTGGTCGGCGGCCAGGAACAGCATCTCGCGCAGCAGCGGGTCGCCGGCCTTGGTGACTCCGCCACGGGTCTCTCCGAGTCCGGACTGGCGAACTTTTGGCACCAGCCCGGAGTAGGCGCGGATCGCGGCCAGGCTGGTGAACCGGTGGGGATCCCCGATCCGGCCGGCGATCACTGCGCTGATCACCGGCCCTACCCCGGGTGCGGATGCGACGATGCCGTCGGGGTCGGCCTCGGCGTAGAGGTTCGCGATGCGTTCGTCGATCTCCTTGATCTGGGCGGACAAGAAAATCGCCTGCTCGGCCTCGATCGCGATGTCAGCGCCCAGTTCGGCGAAGTCCATCCCTTCAGGCCCCCATAGTGCGAGCGTTTCTTTCGCGGCTGCGATCAGTGCCTTGGCAGGCGCGGGGCCGTACTGGCCCCGTGAGCGGGCTTGGAGGAATCGGGTCAGGCGGGCCTCGCCGAGCCGGATCACCGCGTGCGGGTCGCCGTAGCGGGTCAATAACACCAGCCCGGACTTGGTGTAGTCCGACCCGAGGACGTCGTACCAGGCCGGGCCGAGGAGCTCGATCAGTGCGTCGAGTCGGGAGTAGACCGCGGTGCGGCGCTTGACCAGCGTGGAGCGCTGCTTGGTCAACCGGCGCAGCGGGTCCGCGCTGGAGTTGCCGGTGAACTCGCGCAGCCCTTCGGGGTGCAGCAGCGGCAGCCGGGCAAGGACCTCGGAGTCGAGGCGGTCGTTCTTGGTGTGCGTTGAGAAGTACTTGCGCAGGTCCGCGGACTGCGTGGTCGGCACCATCACCACCCGGGCGCCGCGGCGGCGGAACCACTGCGCCAGCACCAGCCACGCGTTCCGGGTCGGTTCGAGGACCACTGTCAGCTCGCCCGGGTCGGCTATGTCCAGGTCGACCCACAACCGATCCAGATCACTCGTGCGGCTGAGGAACTTGCGGCCCCGCCATAGCGGCAGCCCGTCCACAGCGAAGGTGGCCTGATGCTCTGCCCGGCAGGCCACATCGATACCCAGCGTCATTGCCATTGCGTGCTCCCGTAAGTCGTCAAATCGGATTGAAGTGACTGACCAGCACGGCCACGGCCCAGACATTCTGCAAGCAGGAGTCCACCCAGATCAGTGGCTCCAAGTTCCCGAACAGGGACACCGCATCGACCAGACACGAGCCCGCGGACAACCTCTCAGTCCTCAGAGATCACAACGTGTCCCGGTCGGTGGTTGGGCGGCCCGCGGACTCGTTGCCAATCTAAATGTCGGTGGTCACGGCTAGCGTCGACCTCATGAACACCGACCTCCTCGACCTCGACCGGAAGGCCCTCCTGGCCGCCGTGACCGAGGCCGAGCGAGCGTCCCGACTGGCCGAGGTGGCCAAGCTCGAGCTCCTCTCAGCCTGGGCGGCGATCCACTCCACCGACCCGACCGAGGGCCCTGACGGGCACATCGCTCGCCGCGTCGGCAACGTCCTGCGCCGAGTGGGCGGTGATGGCACGCCCGGCGTGCAGGACTTCTGCCTCGGTCACATCGCCCTGGCCCGCGGCGCCGGCGTCACCGCCACCCAGAACATGCTCGCCGACGTCCTCGACCTCGAGCACCGACTGCCGCTGACCTGGGCCGTCACCCGCCGCGGCGAGTGCGAGGTGTGGGTCGCCCGCAAGGTCGCGAAGCTCTCACGCCACCTGCCGGCCGACCGAGTCCACGTCGTCGACACTGCTGTGTCCCGGATGATCGCCAGCGAGGCACCCGGACGGGTGCTCCAGGTCGCCGAGGCCAAGGTCATCGAGGCAGACCCCGACCTGCACGAGGAGCGGTGCGAGGCCGAACGCCGACGCCGCTACCTCGGCCTCGGCCGCACCGATGAGTACGGCCTCCGCACCCTCATCGCCAAGCTCGAGGCCGGCGACGCCGTGGCTGTCGACGCCACCGTCCACCGGGTCGCGGAGATCATCGAACCCCTTCACCCCGACGCCAGCCCCGACGAGCTCCGCGCGATCGCGTTCGGTTGGCTCGCCCGGCCTGCCGAGCTGTTCACGCTGCTGCTCGAGCACACCGATTCCGAGCCCGACCCGGAGCCCAACCCGGAGTCCGAGCCGGAGTCCGAGCCGGAGTCCGAGCCGGAGTCCGAGCCGGAGTCCGAGCCGGAGTCCGAGCCGCACGTGGAACCGGACCCAGATCTGGATCTGGATTCGGATTCGGATTTGGACGTTGATGACCCCGAACCATCCACGCCGGCCCGTGCCTACGCCTTCCCCGCCGACCTCCTCGACGCGCTCCGGGACATCGACCTGACCCCGCTCGCCCCGAAGGTCGTCCTGCACGTGCACCTCCACGAGGCAGCCCTCCACGGCAGCGACGCCGTCGCGCGGGTCGAGGGGTTCTGCCCGGTCACGCTTGCGCAGCTCACCGAGCTGCTGCGCGGCTCGGTGGTGAAGGTGCAGCCGGTCAAGGACCTCTCCAACCGGGTCCGCTACACCGCCTACGAACACCCCGAATCGCTGCGCGACCAGGTCCACCTCGTCACCGGCGGCGA
>JACRAA010000450.1 GCA_016213595.1 Actinomycetota bacterium
CGGCTACGAGGGACTCATCGAGGAGTACAACGAGATGCAGGACGAGGTCGTCCTGGAGCAGGTCAAGGTCGGCACCTGGGACGACGCCAAGGCCAACCTCTACACCAAGCTCGCCGCCGGGTCGGGCCTCTCCGACATCGAGGCCATCGAGGGAGACGCGATCGCCGCGGTGCTCGCCGAGAGCGACGCCTTCGCGGACCTCACCGATCCCGCGCTCGACGGCCGGTGGCTCGACTTCGTGGCCGAGAAGGGCACGAACTCCGAGGGCCAGATGATCGGCTACGGCACGGACGTCGGCCCCGAGGGCGTCTGCTACCGCGCCGACCTCTTCGAGAAGGCCGGCCTGCCGACCGACCGCGAGGAGGTCGCCGAGCTGATGGGCACCTGGGACGACTACTTCGCCACCGGCGAGGAGTTCGTCGAGAAGGTCCCGGGCACCGCGTGGTACGACTCCTCCGGCGCCCTCGGCCAGGCGATGCTCAACCAGGTCCAGAACCCGTTCGAGGCCGACGACGACACCATCCAGACCGACAACGACGAGCTCAGGGCGGTCTGGGACGACGTGACCGGCAACTCCGACACGCTCTCCACCCAGCTGGCCCAGTGGGGCGACGACTGGACCGCCTCCTTCCAGAACGACGGCTTCGCGACGACGTTCTGCCCCGGCTGGATGCTCGGCATCATCGAGGGCAACGCCGAGGGCGTCGAGGGCTGGGACATCGCCGACGTCTTCCCCGGCGGCGGCGGCAACTGGGGCGGGTCCTACCTGACCGTCCCGTCGCAGGGCGACAACATCGAGAAGGCCCAGGAGATCGCCGCCTGGCTGTCCGCTCCCGAGCAGCAGGCCAAGGCCTTCGCCGCGAAGGGTCCGTTCCCCAGCCAGGTCGACGCACTGGCCGCGCCGGAGATCGTGGACGCGGTGAACCCGTTCTTCAACGACGCCGAGATCGGTCAGATCTACGCCAACCGCGCCGAGGCGATCACCGTCCAGCCCTACAAGGGACCGAAGTACTCCGACATCCTCACGGCCTTCATGGACGCGGTGCTCCGCGTCGACGAGGGCTCGCAGGAGCCCGACGAGTCGTGGGAGCAGTTCCAGTCCGACGTGGCAGCGCTGGGCTGAGACCTTGTCCCAGCAGACACTCGACCCCACCGGGGCCCGGGGCGGGGAGGCCACCACCTCCCCGCCCCGGGCGGGTCGGACCGACGGCTCGCGGCCGACCGCGCCGCGCCCGTGGCGCGAGCGTCGGGCAGCGTGGGACGCCCGGCTCGCGCCGTACCTCTACATCTCCCCGTTCTTCCTGGTCTTCGCCGTCGTGGGAGCGTTCCCGCTCGCGTACACCGCCTACGTGTCGTTCTACGACTGGAGCCTGCTCGGCGGGCAGGGCGACTTCGTCGGCCTCCAGAACTACCGCGACGTCTGGGCCAACCCCTACTTCTCCAAGCAGGTCGTCAACACGCTGAGCATCTTCGTGCTCTCCTCGGTGCCGCAGGTCGTCATCGCTGTCGTGCTGGCGGGACTCCTGGACAACCAGCTGCGCGGAAGCACCTGGTGGCGGATGAGCATCCTGCTCCCGTTCGTGGTCTCACCGGTCGCCGTCGCGATCATCTTCGGCAGCGTCTTCGGCGACCGCTACGGCCTGCTCAACGAGCTCCTCGGGACGGTCGGGATCGGCCCCATCGCCTGGCACACCGATCGGTTCGCGAGCCACGTGGCCATCGCCACGATGGTCAACTGGCGCGGGACCGGGTTCAACGCCCTGATCTTCCTCGCCGCCATGCAGGCGGTGCCCCGTGAGCTCTACGAGTCGGCGGCCCTCGACGGGGCGAGTCGCGTGCGGCAGTTCCTCTCCATCACCGTGCCGATGATCCGCCCGACGATGATCTTCGTCATCATCACCTCGACCATCGGTGGCCTGCAGATCTTCGCCGAGCCGCGCCTGTTCGACGAGACCACGACACGCAACGGCGGCAGCGACCGCCAGTTCGGCACGATCACCATGCTCGTCTACAACTTCGGGTGGCAGCTGCGCGACCTCGGCCGGGCCTCGGCGACGGCCTGGATGCTCTTCGTGCTGATCCTGCTCATCGCCCTGGTCAACCTCGTCCTCATCCGCCGCATCGGCAGCCTGGCGGGCGAGAAATGACCAGGCGCCCCGGATTCGTCGTCTACGGCCTCCTCGCGGCCTTCGTGCTGGGCTCGGCAGCGCCGTTCTACTGGTCCTTCCTGCTCGGCTCCCACACCGCGCAGGTCGCCGCACAGGGAGTGCCGCCGCTGCTCCCGGGCGGGAACTTCCTCGACAACGCGCAGCGGGTGATCGACACCGTCCCGTTCTGGAAGGCGCTCGGCAACAGCGTGCTCGTGTCGTCGGTCTGCGCGACCTCGACGGTCGTGTTCGGCACCCTCGCGGGCTACGCCTTCGCCAAGCTGCGCTTCCGCGGCCGCTCGTGGCTGCTGGCCGCCGTGGTCGCCACCATGGCCGTGCCCACCCAGCTCGGCGTCGTACCCCTCTTCATCCTGATGTCCGAGCTCGGCTGGACCGGCACCACGTGGTCGATCATCGTGCCGACGCTGGTGACGGCGTTCGGGGTGTTCTTCATGCGGCAGTACCTCGTCGACGCCGTGCCCGACGAGCTGATCGAGGCCGCCCGGATGGACGGCTGCTCGCAGATCCGCGTCGTGTGGCACGTCGTGGCGCCCGCTGCGCGCCCGGCCGCGGCGATCCTGTGGCTGTTCACCTTCATGGCCACCTGGACCGACTTCTTCTGGCCGTTCATCGCACTGCCGGCCGACAACCCGACCGTGCAGGTCGCCCTCAACCAGCTGCAGAGCGGCTTCTTCAAGGACTACAGCCTCGTCCTCACCGGAGCCACCCTGGCCACGGTGCCGCTGCTGGTCCTCTTCGTCCTCACCGGCCGCCAGCTCGTGGCCGGCATCATGCAAGGAGCAGTC
>JACRAA010000452.1 GCA_016213595.1 Actinomycetota bacterium
GCGATGGAGGGGCAGACCTCGAGCATGTGCGCACCGAGGATGAGCTCGTTGCCGGGCTCGAGGTGGTACGTGTAGTCCTCCATGAAGGACGTACCGCCCGGCAGTCCCTTCGCCATCGCCTTGAGACCGTGGCCGAGCACCGCCGTCTTCCAGTCGCCCTCGCCGCCGAAGCCGTACCCGTCGGCCATGAGCCGCTGCACGGCCATGCCGGGAAGCTGCTGGAGGCAGCCGAGGTCCTCGAAGTTCGTCGTGAAGGCGCCGTAGCCGCCGTCGACCAGGAAGTGGCGCAGCGCCACCTCGAGCTTGGCGGAGTAGCGCAGCGCCTCGTGCCGCTCCGCGCCGGGAAGCAGCTCGGCGGCGACCTCGTAGGTGTCCGCGTACTCCACGCACAGCTGGTCGGCCTCGGCGTCGGTCACCTGGTCGACGACCGCCACCAGGTCGTTCACGCCGTACGTGTTGACGCTGGTCCCGAAGCGGCGCTCGACCTCGACCTTGTCGCCCTCGGTGACCGCGACGAAGCGCATGTTGTCGCCGAACCGCACCACCTTGAGGTTGCGGAGCGCGGCCGCTCCGATGCAGGCCCGGGCCCAGACGCCCACCCGCTCGAGGACGGAGGGGTTGCTCACGTGCCCGGCGACGATCGTGCGGGGGACGGACAGCCGCGTCGTGATGTACGCGAACTCCCGGTCGCCGTGGGCGGCCTGGTTGAGGTTCATGAAGTCCATGTCGATGGTGTCCCACGGAAGGTCGCGGTTCACCTGCGTGTGGAGGTGCAGCAAGGGCTTGCGGAGCTGGTCGAGGCCGGTGATCCACATCTTCGCGGGGCTGAACGTGTGCATCCAGGCGATGACGCCGAGGCAGTCGTCGTCGGCGTTGGCGTCGAGCAGCGCCCGCCGGATCGCGTCGGTGTCGGTGAGCACCGGCTTGGCCACGATCGTCGGGACGACCGCCTCGGACGCCTGGAGGGCGTCGGAGATCGTGCGCGACTGGTCAGCGACCTGTGCGAGGACCTCAGGTCCGTACAGGTGCTGGCTGCCGGTGAGGAACCAGATGCTTGCCATGCGTAACGTGTCCTTACTTCTGTCCGTAGACGTTCTGGTAGCGGGCGTACAGGGAGTCGATCTGGTCCTGCGGGATGCGCTCCGGCTCTCCGTACTGCCGGGCGTAGTGGACCGTGCGGGCGACGTCCTCGACCATCACGGCCGCTTTGACGGCCGCGCGTGCGTCCCTGCCGACAGTGAAGGGGCCGTGGTGGGCCATGAGGACGGCGGGGGACCGTGAGCCGGACAGCGTCTCGACGATGCCGCGCCCGATGGCGTCGTCGCCGATGAGG
Organism: Actinomycetota bacterium; assembly: GCA_016213595.1. Lineage (GTDB taxonomy): Bacteria > Actinomycetota > Actinomycetes > Propionibacteriales > Propionibacteriaceae > Fen-668. Next base: position 1,334 of record JACRAA010000452.1, read on the forward strand.
GCGAAGGGTCCGACCGGGATGTCGCCGCCGAACTCGTCCGCGATCATCGTGAGCACGCAGGGGATGGGCTCGCGTCGTGCGGCCCAGGCGGTGGCGAAGTCGCTGTGGGTGTGGACGACTCCGCCGACGGCCGGCATGTGCGCGTACACGTAGCCGTGCGCGAACGTGTCGGACGACGGGGCGCCGTCGCCCTCGACGAGGGTCCCGGCGAAGTCGGTGACGACCATCGCCTCGGGGGTCAGCCGGTCGTACGTGACCCCGGACGGCTTGATGACGAGGAGGTCGGCCCCCGGGACGCGGGCCGAGACGTTCCCCGCGGTCCAGACGACGAGACCGTTGGCGGGCAGCAGGGCATGGAGCTCGGCGACCTCGAGCTTGAGGCGGTCGACCTCCTCGCGGAGCGCTGCGGGCACACCGGTCATCGACGAACCTCCCGACGAGGCGCCGTGCACCGGCGCTTCACTGCGTTGGCCCCATGACCGGCATGGTCACAGGCGGACACGTATGTACTGAGGGTTCCGGTCCCGATGCCGACGATGTGCTGGGAGGAGTGTCCACACTGACTCCCCGTTCGTCGTGCAGCGGCTCCGATGAGGTCCCCGCAGCTCATCAGCGAGCCACTCCGGACTCTAGACCAGTCTCGGCCCCAAATGTCAAAACTTGACGCCTACAGTGACCGATTCGTGACCTTTGTCGTCAGGTTACGTAAGAAGAAGGCTCTGACGAGAGTCCAGCCCCAGAGCCAGGGCGACCGCGCCGAGGGCGAAGACACGCTCCCCGAGAGGAGTCGTCAGGAGCCGCACGCCCGCGGCGGCCGGCATGGAGAGCCGGGTTGCCATCGTCGTCATGGGGTCCGTGAACACGTCACCCGCGCGGGCGAGGTCCCCGCCGACGACGATCACCTCCGGGTTGAGGAGGTTCACGACGTTCGCGATAGCCACACCCGAGGCGCGACCCATGTCGGTCAGGACCCTGATCGCCGGGGGCAGGCCGGCTGCCGCTGCGTCCAGCAGCTTCTCCGTCGAGTCGATCTCGGGATGGATGGGTGCGAGGAGCTCGAGGGCCCGGTTGATCGAGGCCACGGTGTTGAGACAGCCGCGGTTTCCGCACTGGCAGAACTCGCCGTTCTCGTCGACGGTCGTGTGCCCGATCTCCCCGGATACTCCCGTGGCTCCGTGGAACAGGGTGCCCTCGAGGATGATGCCCGCCCCGAAGCCGTAGTTCATCCCCACGAAGACCATGCTGTGGCTGCCCTGGCCGGCCCCCCAGAGGTAGTCGGCGAGACCAGCAAGGTTCGCGTCATTGTCAACGCTGAAAGGGATACCCAGTCGCTCTGAGAACGTGCCGGCA
>JACRAA010000468.1 GCA_016213595.1 Actinomycetota bacterium
GACGAAGAACTCTCCCTCCCGGGTCTGAGCGGTCCGCAGGGAGCGGCTGGGCGAGTCGACCGAGACGTACATCCCCTCCGGCACCGGCTCGCTCACCCGACAGGCGACGACGTACGAGCGCAGCGGCCGCAGCCGCGCGAAGTACGCGCCGCGGTCGATCACCGGCGTTCCCGTGGCCAGGACGAGCCGATCGGCGCGCAAGGTGCCGCGTGAGGTCGTGATGGTCACCCCTTGGCCGGTGTCGACGCCGTGGAGCCGGCACCACGTGTGCAGGACCCCGCCGAGCCGCTCGTACTCAGCGACCATCGAGGCGAGGACCTCGACCGGGTGCAGCTGGATCTGACCGGGCAGGATGAGGGCCCCGGTCACGGGGAACGGCAGGCCCGCGTCGTCCGCCCACCCGGCCGCGACCCCGGCGACTCTCGTCGCCTCGAGCTCCTGCTCCAGCAGCTGACGCCCCTTGTCCGTCGTCGCGTAGGTGTAGGCGTCCCGCGACTGGTACATCTCCTGGGTGGCCTGGGCCATCAGCCAGGCCTGTCCCGCACGGTTCGCCTCGGCGTGTGCCCGGAGCCGCTCATCGCCCTGGTGCCGGCGGATCCTGGACATGGCCGTTCCTTGCAGGAGGCTCAGCTTGCCAGTGGTGTTCCCCGTCGTGACAGCGCCGGGGAGGCGAGCCTCGACCAGCGCGACCCGCTGGCCCGCGCGAGCAAGGAGGAGGGCCGTCGTCACGCCGGTGAGGCCTGCGCCGGCCACGACAGTGTCGTACGAGGCGCCGGCGACGGGCGGTGTCCCCTTCGACGTGCTGGGACCGGTGTCCAGCCACAAGGACGTCATCGTCACGCCTCTCCTGCGCCCCCTCCGGCGCGCTCTGCTGTGCCTGTACCCCGGGGGAGACGCGGCATGCGGACAGGCCTCCTTGGTTCGCCGGTACTGCTCGGACCTCGTGGGTACAGGCCGAGCATGAGCGAAAAGCAGGAGGAGAAGTCCGGCTTCCACTCTCCGGAGCAGGAGCCCCCCGGCCACACCGACGCGATGGTGCCCCAGCCAGACCATGGCGAGAACAGCTACGAGGGACACGGCCGCCTAGACGGGCTGCGTGCCCTCATCACCGGTGGCGACTCCGGGATCGGCAGGGCGGTCGCCATCGCCTTCGCCCGTGAGGGTGCCGCCGGCGTTGCCATCAACTACCTCCCGGACGAGCAGCAGGATGCTGAGGAGACGGCGTCGTGGATCCGCAAGGCCGGCGCGTCGGCGGTGCTCGTCCCCGGAGACCTCAGGGAGCCCGAGACGTGCGGGCAGGTCGTCGAGTCGGCGGTCAGCAAGCTGGGCGGCCTCGACATCCTCGTGAACAACGCGGGCTTCCAGCACACGAAGGAAGGCTCGGGAACCATCGAGGGGCTTCAGGCCGACCTCGTGGAGCGGGTCTTCCGGACCAACGTCGAGGCGATCCTCTGGGTCACGCACGCCGCGCTGCCGCACCTGAAAGAGGGCTCGTCGATCATCAACACGACCTCCATCCAGTCGTACGAGCCCTCGGCCCAGTTCCTGGACTACGCGGCGACGAAGGCCGCGATCAACAGCATCACCGTGAACCTGGCCTCGCAGCTCGGCTCGAAGGGCATCCGCGTGAACGCTGTGGCCCCCGGTCCGATCTGGACGCCCCTGCAGCCGGCGACCCGGCCGCCGAAGGAGCTCGAGTCGTTCGGCGCGAAGGCCCCGCTGGGCCGGGCGGGCCAGCCGGCGGAGGTCGCGCCTGCGTACGTGTTCCTCGCCTCCCCACGCGACGCGAGCTATGTGTCGGGCTCGATCCTCGGGGTCACCGGCGGCGAGGCGACCTTCTGATGCGGGCCCTCACGTGGCAGGGTCGCGGCCATGTCGAGGTGACCGAGGTCCCCGACCCCCGGATCGAGCAGCCGAACGACATCGTCGTGAAGGTGAGCTCGACGGCGATCTGCGGGTCGGACCTCCACCTGTACGGGCCGATGACGCCGTACCTGACGCCAGGAGACATCCTCGGCCACGAGTTCATGGGGACCGTCGAGGAGGTCGGACCGGAGGTGACCACGATCCGGCCGGGGGACCGGGTCGTCGTGCCGTTCAACATCGCCTGCGGGCACTGCTTCATGTGCCAGCGCGGCCTGCAGTCGCAGTGCGAGACGACGCAGGTGACCGAGTACGGGACCGGCGCCGCCCTGTTCGGCTACACGAAGCTGTACGGGCAGGTGCCGGGGGGCCAAGCGGAGTACGTGCGGGTGCCGCAGGCGCAGTACGGACCGATCGTCGTGCCGGAGACCGGCCCGGACGACCGGTGGCTGTACCTGTCGGACATCCTGCCGACGGCCTGGCAGGGGGTCGCGTACACGGACCTGGAGCAGGGAGACACTGTCGCCGTCATCGGGCTCGGGCCCCTCGGCCAGCTCGTCACGCGCTGTGCGTGGCAGCAGGGTGCGGGCCGGGTGATCGGCGTCGACCTTGAGGCCCCGAGGCTGGCGATGGCGAGGGAGCACGGCGTCGAGGTCGTCGACGCGGCGGAGGTCGAGGACGTGCCGGCCGCCATCCTCGAGCTGACCGGCGGGCGCGGCGCGGACCGGGTCGTCGACGCTGTGGGAATGGAGGCGCACGGCTCGCCGATGGCGAAGCTGGCGATCGACGTCGTGACGACCCTGCCGCGCAGCGCCGCCGCTGCGTTGAGCGAGAAGGTCGGTGTGGACAGGATGGCGGGCCTGAGGACGGCCTTCGGCTCCGTACGGCGCGGAGGGACGGTGTCCATGTCCGGCGTGTACGGAGGGGCGGCCGACCCCGTGAACCTCATGAGGCTGTTCGACCGACAGGTCAGCGTGCGGATGGGGCAGGCCAACGTGCGACGGTGGAGCGACCACCTCCTCGAGCTCGTCTCGCAGGACGAGGACATCTTCGACCTCGAGCGGCTGGCCAGCCACCACCTGCCGTTGGACGACGCGCCTGCGGCGTACCGGATGTTCCGGGACAAGGAAGACAGCTGCATCAAGGTGGTCCTGCATCCGTGACGGGGAGCGATGATGGGCGGAGCACGAGCCGCGCGTGCCGGTCGCAGGTACGCGACGGCTGAGCCGACCAGGGAAAGGAGCTCGTGATGAGCGAGAACAGGCAGACACCCATCGGGCCGGACTTCGACCAGGACATCCCCGGCGGGATCGACGA
>JACRAA010000469.1 GCA_016213595.1 Actinomycetota bacterium
CATCCCCGGAACCCGGTCACAATGGGGCGCATGAGCGACGAGACGCGGGTCCTGTTCCTGATGCGGCACGCGACCGCCGAGTCCTGGGGCGTGCTGGGCGACCGGAACCGTCCGCTGACCCCCGCCGGCCGTACCGAGGCGGCGACGATCGGTGAGCAGCTCGTCGGGGAGGGCATCCAGTACGTGCTCGTGTCACCCGCGGCCCGCACCCGCCAGACGGTCTCGAGCCTCGGGCTGGGAGTCGATGTCGAACCGGTAGACCATCTGTACGGCGCCGGCTCCGGCACTGTCCTCGACGTCGTCCGTGAGCTGGACCCCCAGCTCACCCGCGTGCTCGTCGTAGGGCACAGCCCCGGGATCCCGCACCTGGTCCACGACCTCGCCGACGAGACCTCGGACGCTGAGGCCCTCGACCTCGTCTCGACCCACTTCCCCACGGCGACCTGCTGCCGTCTCGAGCTCCAGGGCGCGTGGGCCGACCTCGCGACGGCGCGTCTCACCCGGACGTACCGCACGCGCCTGCCCCGGAAGGCCTAGTCAGACTGTCCGTTGGTGGAACCGGCGCCGCCAGGACGTCCCGTCGTACTGCCACACCGACGAGCACAGCGTCTCCTCGCCGCCGCGGCGGAGCCGGTACCGCAGCAGCAGCACGTCCGCGGCGAGCCGGTCGACGCCGAGCACCGTGAGGTCGACGGCGCCGGGCAGCGTGACAGCGCGGGCGAGGGCGGAGCCGCGGGTACGGATGGAGCCGCCCGGTTCGTACGCCACATAGTCGGGGTGGAGCAGCGCCGAGAACCGGTCATGGTCGAGCAGCACCTCGTCGGTGAGCAGCGACCGCTCCAGCGCCACGACCGCGGCTTCGGCGTCCTCCTCCGCCGCCGGCCAGCGCCCGGACGGCCGTGGCACGACGACGCTCTCGTCGGCGCTGAACAGGTCGGGCTCCGGCTGTCGCTTGGTCGGTCCCACCGGCATGGACACGGCCGGCGCGGAGCCCGTGACGAAACCTGGGCCATGTGCCACTGGAGTGCCGAGCTGGTAGGCCGTGGCTGCGGCGCGGGCCAGGTCGTCGGCGCGCTCGTTGAGCGTGTGGCCCGCGTGACCCTTGACCCACTCGAACTCGACGGCCCGGCCCGTGAGCTCCTTGTCGAGCTCCTTGACGAGGTCGATGTTGAGGACCGGCGAGCCGTCGGCCTTGCGCCAGCCGCGGCGCTTCCAGCCGAACCGCCAGCTCGTACAGCAGTTGATCGCGTACTGCGAGTCGCACAGCACCTTGAGGTCCTCACCGCAGTCCCGCGTCTGTCGCAGCAGGTCCAGCACCGCCATGAGCTCGCCCATGTTGTTCGTCCCGTGGGCCCAGCCGCCTGCCGCCCAGCGGTCCTCGTCGACGAACCACGCCCAGCCGGCGGGACCGGGGTTGGACAGGCTGGAGCCGTCGGCCGCCGCGATGATCATGGCGTCATCCTGGCAGAGGACGGTACGACCAGGATGAGCGCACCCACTCCGTCACTTCACGTAGACGACGGCGTTCACGCCACCGGAGCAGACGGTGTACGTCCCTCGGACGCACGTCATCTGGTAGTCCTTCTGAGTCACCGGCGAGCTGGCCGTCACGGTGAAGCTGCCGCTGGACCCTTGGGGGATCGCTGCGGCGACCTTGCCGGCGAACTCACAGCTCGTCGTGGCGTTGACCGCCACGGTCGTCGACCCGGTGCACAGTGTGGCCCCTGACGGCGGGAACGCGTCGGAGGGCGGTGCGGACGGGGGCAGCGAGCCGGTCTGGGCCGCGGCGCTGGCCGCGGTGGACGCGGGCGCCGACGTGGAGGCGGAGGGCGACCGCTTGGCCGAGGGGCTTCCCCCGGCCGTCGGCGCGCCGCCGCCGCTGAACCAGAGCACACCCCCGATGATGGCGGCCACGACGAGCAGGACGAGCAGGACGATGACCCCCCGGGTCCCGTTGCGGCGGCTGGACTCCGGCGGGGCGGGAGGCAGCGGTGCCACGTAGGGACGCTCGGACGGCAGGAGGTCGCCCTCGGGAGTTCCCGGCAGGTACGGACCGCGCGGCATCGCCATCGTGGGTGGCGCCACGGGTCGCACGACGGTGGCGTCCGGGTCGGTCTCTCCACCCAGCCCCGGCGCACCTCCGACGCCCGGACCAGCAGGACTGGCGGGCTGCTCCTCGGGATCGGGAGCGGTCCGGAACAGGTGCTCAGGGATCGCGGGCCGCGTCACGTTCCAGTCGGCCTGCGAGACGGGTGCTTGGGGCCGGGGCGGCATGCGCTCACCGCACGAGGGGCAGAAGACTGCATCCTCGGGCGGCTCGGTTCCACAGCGCGGGCACGGGGTCATGTGGGCCGAGTCTAGTGTCCGCGTGCTCCCGGCTCAGGGGGTCGTCGCCCGGGCCCGGTCACCAGCTACCACCGCCGCCGCCGCCACCGCCGCCACCGAAGCCACCGCCGGAGAAGCCGGACCCGCCGCTCGAGCCCGCGGTCGCGGCGGTCATGGCGGATGCCGCCGACGAGCTGAAGCCGTCGAGTGTGCCGATGATCGAGTCGAAGCCGCCTGCTCCCCATGCCGCCGCATAGCCGTAGCCGTAGCCCGGCCCGATGTACCAGCTCGGCTGCTCCACGGCCATGCCGCGAGCCGCGAGCTCCGCGAAGACCTTCGCCCAGCGGTCGGCACAGCCGTACGCGATCGCGTACGGGAGGTAGCGCGAGAAGATGTCCTCCCCCTCCTCCCAGCGGATCTGGTCGGCCTCGGCCGTCTCCAGGTACTGCTTGAACCCCAGAGCCTGGCTGGTCATCGCGCTGCCCAGTGCCGAGCGGACCGGCGCCCAGCGCGATGTGATCGCGACCGTGACGCCGATGAGGCCGACCGGGATGGCGACGACGAGGGCCTGGAGGAACGCGCCGATCGCGAACGCGACGGCCAGGATGACCATGCCGAGGGCCATCCGCACGCCACGGGTCGTCTGCGGGTTGCCCTTGAACCAGCCCACCTCGGTGACCGCGTGGTACAGCTCACGCTGGATAGCCTGTACGGACTGGCCGAACGACTTGTCCTCGAGCTCGCTGCTGGTGACGGCCGAGGAGCCGTCGCCGAACAGCGCGTCGTACAGCAGCGCCTCGTACGGGGTCAGTCCGGTCGGGGCGGCCATCCGCACGATGCGGAAGTCCCCCTTGGGCTCGGGCTGCTCGATGCGCCAGTAGCCGCGCGCGGCGAGGTCGACGAGCGTCGCCGTCACGTCCCGCGTCTCCGCCTTCTCGTCGAACAGGGTGCCGATCATGCCGGGCAGGACGTCCTTCGGTGGCGTGAACTGGACGGCGAACGGGATCTTGCTCACCCGCTCGACCGGTGCGGGCTCGCCCTCGACCGGCACGTTCCCGGGCGTGAGCCCCGCGTACATCTCGTCACGTCCCCGGCGGGCGAGGACGACCAGCGCCCCGATGCAGCCGAGCAGGACGACCGCGAAGGCGCCCCAGGCGACAGGAGAGGCCAGGGCTGCGAAGGGCGATGTGCTCGTCGACCCCGTGTGCGTCTCGTACGTCGGGGCGGCGTTGACGAACGTGCCCACCGGCCAGCCGGCGACGACCGCCAGCCCCTGTCCGGTCGACAGGTTGGTCTGGGCGTACGTCGCCGTCTCGCCGCTGAACGTGTTGCTGGTGCACGGCTGGTCGAAGCTCGCCCCCGTGTAGCAGGTCGTCTTCTGGACGGCCGCCGGCCCGGTGACGCTCACCGTGACGTTGCTGATGGGGATCGCGAAGCCCGTACCGATGACGTTCCAGTAGAGCTCGTCGAGGTTGCTGGAGCTCACGTTCGGGTTCACGATGCCCGTCACCGTGTAGCGCACCGTGTACGTCTGTGTGCCGCTGACGGTCTGGTTCGAGCTGCCGATCCGCAGCGCCGTGGTCCCGTACGAGGGGGTCTCGGTGATGAACGTCGTCGGGGCGCCGGTTGAGCTGGTGACACTGACGAAGCGGTACGTGTAGACGCGGTACTGGTTGTTCTGTCCGCTCGCCTGACGCGTCGTGAAGTAGAGGTACGGGCCGTGGCCCGGCGTCGTGAAGCTCATGTCGAACGTCTCGTCGACGGTGATCGTCCCGTTCGCCGCCACCGACGCCTTGACGTCCATGCGCGTGATCGGTGCGCCGGCGGCGTAGGCGTTGGGCGAGGCGACCGCGACGAACCCGAGGGCCAACAGCAACGAGGCGAGCACGACACCCAAGCGCTTCATGTGCTCAACGGTAGCGGTGAGACCTGTCAGGGGTGCGGCCTGAGGACGGGTGAGAGGATGACCCCGACGAAAGGACAGGCGATGGCAGCCTTGAAGGCCCAGCTCCGAAGCGACCTCACGACGGCGATGAAGGCCCGCGACACGTTCCGTACCGGCGTTCTCCGCATGGTGCTGTCGGCCATCCAGACCGAGGAGGTGGCGGGCGCGAGCGCCCGCGAGCTCAGCGAGGACGAGGAGCGGGCCGTGCTCGGCCGCGAGGTGCGCAAGCGCAAGGAGTCCGCGGAGCTGTACGAGTCGGGCAACCGCCCCGAGCTTGCCTCCAAGGAGCTCGCCGAGGTGGAGCTTCTCAGCGCGTACCTGCCTGCACCGCTCACCGAGGCCGAGCTCGACGGGATCGTGGCCGAGGAGGTCGCGGCGCTGGGCGAGGACGCGTCGATGAGGCAGATGGGTCAGGTCATCAAGGCTGTGAACGCACGGGCGAAGGGCCGCGCCGAGGGCGCCGTGGTCGCGGCCAAGGTGAGGGCGGCACTGGCCGGCTGAGTGGAGGCGGCCGGATGAGTGGAGGCGCCGAGCACTAGCCGTCGCCCGTCGCCGACTCCCGGGCGTCGGCCCTCATCAGGGCCGCGTACCGGACGTGGGCGGCGTGGATCTCGTCCCAGTCCTCCGGACCCGGCACGCCCACCAGACCGGGATGCTCCTCCACGCCGTGGCCCGGCAGGGACATGCCGCGCCTGGTGGAGATCACGACGGCGCCGACCCCCAGGACGGCTGCGACGAGCGCGATCGCGTAGCGCACCCACCCGTTGACGCCCGGCTGGGACAGGCCCACCACCGCCGGTGCGATGAGCACCGCGACGAGGTTCATCACCTTGATGAGCGGGTTGATCGCCGGGCCGGCCGTGTCCTTGAACGGGTCGCCCACGGTGTCGCCGATCACCGTCGCCGCATGAGCGGGCGAGCCCTTGCCGCCGTGATGGCCGTCCTCCACGAGCTTCTTCGCGTTGTCCCACGAGCCGCCCGAGTTGGCGAGGAAGATCGCCATGAGCGTCCCGCACGCGATGGCGCCGGCGAGGTAGCCCGCGAGCGCGGAAGCGCCCAGCCCGAACCCGACCGCGATGGGAGCGGTCACGGCGAGCAGGCCGGGCGTCGCCAGCTCGCGCAGGGAGTCGCGCGTGCAGATGTCGACGACCTTGCCGTACTCGGGCCTGCCCGTCCCGTCCATGATCCCGGGGATCTCGGCGAACTGGCGCCGCACCTCGTACACGACGGCCCCCGCGGCCCGTCCGACGGCCGAGATGGCCAGGGCGGAGAACATGAACACGACCGACGCGCCGATGACGATGCCGACGAGCGTACGGGGCGAGAACACCGCCGACTCGGTGACGAATGCTCCGTACGCCCCTTGGAGGACGCTCTCGATGGCGTCCGTGAACGACCCGAACAGCGCCGTCGCCGCGAGGACGGCGGTGGCGATGGCGATGCCCTTCGTGATCGCCTTGGTCGTGTTGCCCACGGCGTCGAGCTCGGTCAGGATGCGGGATCCCGCGGCGCTGACCTCGCCGGACATCTCTGCGATGCCCTGAGCGTTGTCCGAGACGGGGCCGAACGTGTCCATCGCGACGATGACGCCGACGGTGGTGAGCAGGCCGCAGCCGGCGAGCGCGATGGCGAACAGGCCCACGACCCCCACCCCACCGAGGAGGAACGCGCCGAACAGGACGAAGGCGATGATCACCGCCGTGAAGACGGCCGACTCGAGGCCGAGCGAGATGCCGGACAGGACGACGGTCGCCGCGCCCGTCAGCGAGGTACGGCCGACGTCCTGGGTGGGCCGGTCCTCCGTACCCGTGTAGAAGCCGGTGAGGAGCAGGATGACGGCGCCCAGGGCGATGCCGAGGATGACGGCTCCGGAGGCGACGAACCGCGGGTCATCCACCGGCCCGGTGAACGTGACCGACGTGCCGAGGTCCTCGAAGCGTGGCGGGAGGTATGCGTAGGCGGCGACGATCGACAGGACGGCACCGACTCCGGCTGAGGTGAGGAAGGAGCGCTTGATCGTGCGGAGGCCGTTCTCGTCGGCGCGTGGCCGGGTCAGGTACACGCCGATGAGCGCCGTGAACACGCCCATTGCCGGGATGACGAGCGGGAACACGAGCCCGGACGCCCCGAACGCGGCCTTGCCGAGGATGATCGAGGCGACGAGCGTCACCGCGTACGACTCGAACAGGTCGGCGGCCATCCCCGCGCAGTCGCCCACGTTGTCGCCCACGTTGTCGGCGATCGTCGCGGCGTTGCGCGGGTCGTCCTCGGGGATGTTCTGCTCGACCTTCCCGACGAGGTCCGCGCCGACGTCGGCCGCCTTCGTGAAGATGCCGCCGCCGACCCGCATGAACATCGCCAGCAGGGCTGCTCCGAAGCCGAAGCCCTCGAGCACGGTCGGCGAGTCGCCGTTGAACCACAGCACGACGATGGCCGTACCGAGCAGGCCCAGACCGACAGTCGCCATTCCCACCGCACCGCCCGTACGGAACGCGATCCGCATCGCGTCGTCACGTCCAGTGCTCTCGGCCGCAGCCGCGACCCGTACGTTCGCACGAACCGCGAGCCACATTCCCAGGTAGCCGATGGCTGCCGAGAACCCTGCGCCGGCGAGGAACGCGACGGAGCGGGCGACGCGCAGCCACAGCGACGAGGTGCCGTCGGAGTGGGCCGGCAGCAGGAGCAGCGCGACGAACGCGACGGCCGCGAAGACGCTGAGCGTACGGAACTGGCGTGCCAGGTACGCCGAGGCCCCCTCCTGGATCGCCTGCGCGATGACGCGCATGGCCGGGGTCCCCTCGTCGGCGCGGAGGACCTCCGAACGGAACCGCATCGCCATGGCGACGGCCACGACGGCGAGCGCTGCGACTCCGGCGACGATCATCACGTTGGCGGGCGACAGCGTTGTCAGCTCCGGGATCATGCGCGGCCCTTCCCGCCCGCCACCGCTGACGGGTCGATGGTGCCGGGCAGCCTATCCAGGACTTCCACGCTGCAACAGGTCTTTCGGGCGACGAGAGTGGCAGAAGTTGCGAGACCTGGCCCTCCTCCGAGAGCGCCAAGGGCTGTACGGGAGGAGCGCCGGCCCCCCTCGTACAGCCCTTGAACCAGCGAGAGGCCCCGGACGCTGACGCATCCAGGACCTCTCGCCACGTCCGTACCGCTAGTGCAATCCGGCCACGGGAGACGAGGACCGGCCCCCGTCGGCCTCGTTCTCGTCGTCGGACAGCTCGTCCATCGTGTGACCCCCGGCCTCGATCGCCGCCACCTCGACGAGGTCGTCGCGCAGCGTGTGGGTGCGCGCCTCGGCCTTGAGCTGGGCCGACGCCGACCTGCTCGACAGGACGACCTTCGGCATGAACAGCAGGACGACGAAGCCCACGGCGCAGACGATGGCGCCGACGAGGAAGACGAGGTCCATCGACTGGGAGAAGCCGACCTTGAACGGGTAGGCCAGCCGCGGGTCGAGCCTGTTGATGATCGACGAGTCGCTCGAGACCGCGGCCAGAGCGCTCGTGTCGCCCGTCGTGAGCGCCTTGACGAAGCTGGCGTTGACCGGGTTCGACAGGACGTTCGGGTCACGCAGCGCGGACTGGAAGGCGGGCGTCTTCGAGGCGTTGACGAACGCCGACTTGATGTTGTCGCCGAGGGTGTTGAACAGCAGCGACAGGAAGACCGCGACGCCGACCGTACCGCCCATCTGACGGAAGAACGTCGCAGCGCTGGTCGCCATGCCGATCTCGCGCGGCGCGACGGCTGACTGCACGGCCAGCGTGAGCGGCTGCATCGTGTTGCCGAGGCCGAGCCCGAAGATCGCCATGAGGGTGATGAGCTGCCACCAGGGCGTGTCCGCGCCGATGCGCGACAGGAACAGAAGTGCCGTCGTCATGAGCAGGACGCCGATGATCGGGAAGATCCGTACGTGTCCCGTGCGCGATATCAGCTGGCCGGAGACGACGGAGGCGATCATCATGCCGAGGACGAGCGGGAGCAGCTGGACTCCCGACATCGTCGGGCTGGAGCCGTGGACGATCTGCAGGTACTGCGGGAGCGTGATCATCCCGCCGAACATGCCGGCCCCGATGACCATGCCGCCGGCGAGCGAGATGACGATCACCCGGTTGCGGAAGATCCGCAGCGGGATCAGCGCACTGTCGCCCATGCGGGCCTCGACGAGGACGAACGCCAGCAGTCCGACGACGCCGACGGCGAAGCACGTGATGGACCCCGTCGAGAGCCAGCCCCAGGTACGGCCCTGCTCGGCGACCAGCAGGAGCGGTACGACACCGACGACCAGCGCAGCGGCGCCGAGCCAGTCGATGACGGCCTGACGCTTCACGTGGTGCAGGTGGAGCGTCATGGTGACGGCGACGAGGGCGAAGATGCCGACGGGGACGTTCACGAGGAACACCCAGCGCCAGCCCGTGATGCCGAAGACGCTCGGAGCCTCGGAGAAGAAGCCGCCGATGATCGGGCCGAACACCGACGAGGTGCCGAAGACGGCGAGGAAGTAGCCCTGGTACTTGGCGCGTTCCCGCGGCGGCACGATGTCGCCGACGATCGCGAGCGCTAGGGAGAACAGTCCGCCCGCGCCGAGACCCTGGAACGCACGGAACGCCGAGAGCATCGGCATCGACGTGGCGAAGGAGCACAGCGCCGAGCCCAGGATGAAGATCGTGATCGCGGTGAGGAAGAACTTCTTCCTGCCGTACAGGTCGCTGAGCTTGCCGTAGATCGGCGTCGAGATCGTCGACGTGATGAGGTACGCGGTCGTGACCCAGACCTGCTGGTCGAGACCATGGAGCTCGTCGGCGATCGTCTTCATGGCGGTGCCGACGATGTTCTGGTCGAGCGCGGCCAGGAACATGCCGGACATGAGCCCGATGATGATCGTCGTGATCTGGCGATGCGTGAGCTCGTCGGACGGTTGGTCCGAGTGAGCAGGTATGGCTGTCATATCTCTCCTGCGAGGGGCCGTGGCTGGGCCGCGATGTGGTGTGAGTCCAGCGTCAGGGTCAGACGGTGGAGGTAGTCGGCGAACCGTGTCACGTCCTCGGTGTCCCACTCGGAGAGCAAGCCTTCGAGGTAGCGCTTCCGGATGCAGGTGACGTCGGCTACGAGGGACCGGCCGGCCTCCGTGATCTCCACCCGGTAGGCACGCCGGTCTTCAGCGTCCCTCGTCTTGACGACGAGGTCGCGTTCTGCGAGTGAGGCGAGCTGTCGGCTCACGACGGACAGGTCGACGTGGAGGAGCTCGGCCAGCTCGGTGGCCCTCAAGGGACCGTCGATGAGCCGGAACAGCAGCGGGAGCGATGCCGGGTCCGGCACGCCGTACTGCTGCTTGAGCGCGCCGACGCGCCTGATCGCTCGGGTCAGGTCGTCGGAGATGGCCGCGATGGCGGCGTCACGTCGTGTCTCATTCATAATGCTTGTCCCATGCAACCAGTTGGCCGGGCGCTCTATTCCCGCTGTCTGTCGTGCTCTTTCGAAGGTCCGCTGTCGCGGTCCTCGCTCACTCCCGTGTTCTCGTGGATCTGACGCCTGCGCAGTGAAGCGCTGGCGCTGAATCCCGTGAACTGGCGGTTATGGCCCCCTGAGAAGGGTCCCATAACCACGTGGCCGCGGGAGTCAGCGGGCGAGGCGGATCAGGAAGGGGTGATAACCACGAGCTCACGGGAGTCGCCCGCGGGTCGGATCCTCGACGGAGGCGCGGTCGGAACCAGCCTCGACGTCCTGGTCGACCTGCTCGCGCAGATCGAGGACAACGACGGCAACCCGACCCACTGGCTCCTGTCCCCCACGGCGTGGGCCAGCCTGCGCAAGATCAAGACCGGGACGGGTTTGCCTCGTCGCTGCTCGGCGCGGGGACCTCCGACACCGTGAAGATGCTCCTGGACCTGCCGGTCCTGGTCACGTCCGCACTCGCGGCTGGCAGCGGGATGGTCGTGGACAAGTCAGCCATCGTCTCAGCAGTCGGTGATGTGATGGTCGCTCAGTCCGAGCACGCCTACTTCTCGAGCGACAGCATCGCGCTTCGCTGCACGTGGCGGTTCGGCCAGAACATCGTCAAGCCCAACCGGATCGGCAAGTTCACCATCGCCTGACCAGCGAAGGACCAGCCACGGCCCTGGGGGGAAATCTCTACCCCTGGGGCCGCGGCGCCTCCACAGGCATAGCGCCTTTCTATCCGCCGCTCTTTTTTCGATGGAGTCGAACGTGCTAGGAGGGCTGAAGGTCCTCATCCTTCCGGGCCCTAGCCTCGGAGGACGAGGGGGAAGCGGGCCTAGCATCATCAGCAGTCTCTTCGCCCCCGGGGGCGCGCAGCGGGAGCTTCACGATCTCCCCTCTCGAAGTATCGATGATGCGTAGGATCTCTCTGCGGATCGCCTTCTGAGCCTGTTCACCATCCGCCAGGAGAGCCTTCTTATCCGATTCCTTAAGACCCTCCCTACTAGCCAGACTGCGCGCTCCTTCGAACGCCGCCATGCCCACCGGGTAGATCTTGTGGGAGGCACGCAATAGGGCCCCAAGGTGTGCCTGCGCCTCCCGGTAGCCGGGTTGAGATCCATCATTCATTGCTCCAAGGAGCGTGCCAATGCTGCCAAGTCTCCAGCACAGTTCCCAAGCCTCCAGAATTGCTAGGGCATCATCGATCAACGAGACGGCCATACGCTCTCGGCTTCCCCGCCACTCGCGCGTGTAAGCCTCGAGCCTGTCCGCCGCCGCCAGATCTGCCGCCGCCCGACGATCAGCCAGAGCCACCTCTGCGGCATTCCGCCGATCCTCGGCCGCGATAGCTGCCGCATGGGCTCGATCCGTCTCGGCCATTGTCTCTGCCAGCGTTCTACCCGTCTTCGCGATCTCTGTAGCGCTTCTGGCGGCGAGAACCGCGGCCACAGCCGCACCTATAGTTCCGATCGCGACAAGTACATTGACGATGAAGTTCCACTCGGCCAGCGTGATCGTGATGATCATGAGGCTGAGTGTACCGGAGGGCCCGCAGATGGCAGCGGCTCTAGAACCGGGTCCGCGAGACGGTGATATGAGTACCCTCCAGTGAGTGAACCCTACGGTACTCAGCCCGCTTCATACTCAGGTACTCTTCAGGATCCATGCCCGGAACAGCGCTCTCGCAGAGCGGGGCGGTACTGTCATCCGACGGTTCTTCGACTCGGGCCGCTTGGCAGTAGATGGTGGGTTCGTGTCTTAGAACTCTGGCAGTGATCGTGCTCAAGGCGTCCTGGGCCAATCGCAAGTAGTCCTCGAGTGCACCGACATGCACTGCATCGAAGTACGAGCGATAGTCGGTCATCCTGTCGAACGAGTCACGAGGCTCAAGCCGAGTGACGCGGATGCCCACCGCTTCTTCTAGTTGAACCCGCTCCCCGCCTCCGACAACGACTCTCATTGGTGCGTCCAGGACCGCTATTGGGAGAACCATGGTGATTGTCCGGATCAGAGGGTCCTCGTTGTTGCGGCTGATCTCGCAGAAATAGTCTCGCGCCTTCAGGAGTGGATGATAGAGCGAGCGAAAGAACTCTTCCCCAGAGAGAACGATCTTCTTCTGTTGCCATTCCGCCCTGGCGATCGATACAGCGTGGGGAATGCAGTTTATGGGCAGGTCATACAGACCAAAGAAGTCGGATACGTGCATCCGGTAATCGAAGTCTCGTGGGTAGTCATGGATTGTCACCCACTCCGAGGGGAAGCCCTCCAGGATGTTCCAGTACTGAACCTTATCCCGAGTGAAGAACACATATGGATTATCACTCTTCTTACACTCTACTAATAGGACGAGCCTCGTCCTGACGAACTGGCTACCGTGTTCTCGCGGCTTTCCGTTCAAGATCACGAGGGCATCCAGTTGTCGGATCGTGTCCGTGTCGGAGTCGCGATAGGACCACTCTTCATAAACAGCCAAGTTGCCAGAAGACTGCAACTGCTCTTCGATTAGTTCTGTTACCACGGCCTGAAATGGATAGCCCGAGCGCCCCACGGCCCCGAGCAATTCCTCGTTCGTCATCCCGAGGCGCAGTTCGTTCTCTCCAAAGACTCCTTCAGGAACTTCCATACGAGGAGTATGCCTTGGCATGCCCTTGTCCGAGGCGCCGGGTGTGACCACCGACCGATAATTCCCCGCCTGGCGTGCTGCCCCGTAGGTGTTGCATGTAGGTTGCACGGACTTGGAAGGGTGCGGGTCCCACAGACCCTTCCCCCGCGTGGAGGAGGCGCGTCACAGTGGAGCCGCCTTGGGGAATCGAACCCCAGACCTGCTCATTACGAGTGAGCCGCTCTGCCGTCTGAGCTAAGGCGGCCTGGTCCCGCGGGACCAGCCGAGGAAGAACTATAGCGACGCGCTCACGACGGCGCGAACGCGACGGGTCGGCGGGCGCCCGCGCGCAGGCGACGGCGGTGCGGGGAAACCCCCGTCACTTCGTACAGAACAGTCCGTCCGGAGGGACCCTGCCCTTGCCCAGGTACGCGACGACCGCCTTGTCCACGCACGCGCTCTTGCCGCCGTACGTGGCGTGGCCGTTGCCGTCGTACGTGACGAGCACACCCGAGTCGAGCTGGTCGGCCATCCAGGCGGCGTACTGGTAGGGGGTGGCCGAGTCGCCCGTGGCCCCCACGACCACGATCGGCGCGGCGCCCTTCGCCGTGATGTCGAAGGGCGGCGTTCCCTGGGCCGGCCACTGGACGCGCACCACGTTCGGCCCGAAGTACTTGCCGAAGATCGGCGCCTTCTTCTCGTCGGAGGCCCAGTCCGAGAACGCCCTCCCGATGCCGTCGTCCTGGCTGTCCGCACAGCCGATCGCGGGGAACGCGAAGAAGGACGTCTCGTACTGGCCGTCGCTCCCCCGCCCCCGCAGCTGGTCGGAGTAGTAGAGCAGGTACCGGCCGTCGCCCGCGACCGCCTTCTCGAGCGCCTGCGTCAGCTGGTCCCAGTACTGCGAGTCGGCGTACAGGAAGATCGCGATCCCGTCCGCCGCGAGCGACTGCGTGAGCTTGCGGGTCGAGTCACCCGGCAGCGGGGAGGCGTCGAGGCCCTCGAGCAGCTTGGTGATCCTGTCGAGCACCTGCTGCTTCGTCGAGCCGAGCGAGCACGCCTTCGAGGCGCAGTACTGGGCGTAGTTGCCGAGGGCCAGGTCGAAGCCCGACGCCTGGATCACCGACTCGTCACGGGTGATGTTGACGGCCGAGTCGAGGACCAGGCGTCCCACTTTCGACGGGTACTTGTCCGCGTACACGGCGCCGATGTACGTGCCGTACGAGTACCCCAGGTAGTTCAGCTTCGCGTCGCCGAGGAGCTGCCGCATCAGGTCGAGGTCCTGCACGGTGTCGACGGTCGCGATGTGCTGGAGCAGTGCGCCGGACTTGGCGAGGCAGCTCGCGCCGAACGCCTTCCATCCGTCGATGAGCGCCTGCTTCTCGGCGGCGTTGTCCGGGGACTGGTCGAGCTGCATGAGCTGGTCGACCGCCGGCCCGTTCTCGCACACGACGGGCGTGGACCCGCCTGACCCGCGCGGGTCCCAGCCGACGATGTCGTACTGCTCCAGGCCTGTCCGCTGGAAGCTCACCGCGAGCGTGGTCCCGGGCTCGCCGGGTCCGCCCGGGTTCACGAAGATCGTCCCGAGCCGCGGTGAGGTGGTGGCCGGAACCATGACGAGCTTGAGTGTGAGCGCCTGCGCATCGGGGGCGGCGTAGTCGAGGGGCGCGGCGATGCTCGCACACTTCACGGCCTGCTTGTTGACGGTGCAGTCGGCCCAGCTCAGCGCCTGCTTCGTGTAGCGCGCCAGCCCGGAGCCCGCGGGCGGGTTGACGAAGCCTGGGGGCTTCACCGCGGGGATGGCCGGCTTGGGGCGGTCGGGCGAGTCGTACGAGCGCTGGACGGTCGCGGTCGGCGCCGGTACGGGCGGCTTGCTGATGACGACGCCGGACGTCGAGGTCGAGGTGGGGCTGGGGGAGGTCGTCGGGGTCGTCGTCGCCGCGGGGGTGGCCGCCGGCGAGGATGCAGCCGGCTGGGCGAACAGCTTCTGGACGGAGCCGGTGGCGAACGCGACCCCGATGACGAGCGAGAGCACGAGCAGCGCCGCGACCCCGATGACCAGCCCGGCCTCCGACCGCTTCGGCGACAGGGGGGCTACGGGCGAAAGGGGGCCCTTGCCGGGAGCCGTCGCCCACGGGGAGCCGTTCAGGCTCTGCCCGTACGGCGCCTGCTGCCCGTACGGCGGCTGCTGTCCGTACGGACCTGCCGACCGCTGCTGGCTCCCCGGCACGACGCCGTACGCCTGCAGGGCGCCGTCCGGACCGAGGTGGCTCGGCGCGGAAGGCGGTGGCGCGGCCGGCTGCGGCACGCGCGGCGGAGGCACAGCCGGTGTCCCAGGCGGCGGTACAGCGGGCTGCGGCCCAGCTGAAGGCGGCGGTACAGCGGGCTGCGGCGCAGCCGAAGGTGGGGGGACAGCCTCCTCCGCGGGCGGGGAGGGATGCGGCGGCTGGGTCACGACGCCAGGCTAGTCGGGGAGGCTGTGGCGGGGGGAGCGCCCGTCCACGGTGGAGGCGGTCCGCGACCGCTGGCTGACGAGGGACACGGGGCAGACGAGGCACTGCCCGTCACTGCACCGTACGGTCACGGTGTCCGCCGGTACGGACCTGCCGACCACGACGCCAGGGCCCTGCTCGGTGTCGACGCGAGAGCCCACTGCCGGCGCGCGCCGCTCGAAGTCGTCGTACATCTCCTGCTCGAACGCGAGACAGCACTTCAGGCGGCCGCACTGGCCCTGCGCCTGCAGCTGGTTGGCGGCGAGGTCCTGTCCCTTCGCGACTCGGGCCCCGACCGGCTCCAGCTCCGTGAGGAAGGTCGTGCAGCACAGGTCTCGGCCACAGGAGGCGACATCGCCGACCAGGCGCGCCACATCCCGGGGGCCGATCTGCCGCAGGTCGATCCGGGAGCTGAGGGCGGACGCCAGGTCGTGCACCAGCAGCCGGAAGTCGACGCGCTGCGGAGCGGTGTAGTAGATGGCGACGAGGCGTCCGTACTCGCCGGAGTGGTCGTCGAGATCCACCGCCACGACCCGCATGGGCAGCCCGTGCTCAGCGATGACGGCTTTCGCGACCTCGGTCGCCTCCGCCTTGAGCCGACGGTTCCGCAGCTCCCGCTCGAGGTCGGCCTCCCCCGCCAGCCCCCCGCACACCGGCAGCTCGGCGCGGATCTCCACCTCCGCCGCCCACACCACCCTCGCGACCTCAGGGGCGGACTCGGTCGGTACGAGCACGTCGTCGCCGACGGAGGCCTGCGTCACCCCGGCGTCGACGTAGTACAGGCGTCCGCGCGGGGTGAACGTCACGGCCAGCACCCGCCTCATGGGACGAACGCTAGCCGACGGCCGGACCCGGGCAGACGGGAGACCCGGCCCGGATCAGCCCTTGCGGCCCACGACCCCACGGGCTGCTGCCGCTATGCCCTCCGGCGTCATCCCTGCCTTGTCGACGAGGTACTCCGAGGAGCCCGTGCTGCAGAACCCGGTGAAGCCCAGCATCGCCATGGGCACAGGGTGCTCAGCGACCACTGTCTCGGCGACGGCGCCGCCGAGACCACCGGTGGAGAGCGCCTCCTCGACGGTCACGAGGGCGCCGGTCTCGCGCGCCGCCCTCACCACCGCGGCGCTGTCCAGGGGCTTCACAGACGCCATCGAGAGCACCCGCGCCGAGATCCCGTCGGCCGCGAGCAGGTCGGCGGCCGCGAGGGCGCGATGGAGCACGATGCCGTTCGCCACGAGGGTCACGTCGTCGCCGTCCCGAAGCATCACCGCCCTGCCCGGCGCGAACTCGTACGACTCCTCGTGGACCGCCGGTACGGGTGTGCGGCTGACGCGGACGAAGACCGGTCCGTCGTACGCAGCGGCCCACCGCAGGACGGCGGCCGTCTCGACCGGGTCCGCCGGCACGACGACGGTCATCCCGTCGACCGCACGCAGCCACGCCAGGTCCTCGATCGACTGGTGGGTCGGGCCCAGCTCGCCGTAGCCGACCCCCGGGCTCTGCGCGCACAGGACGACGTGACGCCTCGAGTACGCGAGGTCCACCTTGATCTGCTCCAAGGCTCGGGCGGTCATGAAGCACGACGCGCCTGAGACGAACGGGACCATGCCGCCACCGGCCAGCCCGGCCGCGATCCCGACCTGGTCCTGCTCGGCGATCCCCACGTTCACGACACGCTGTGGGAACGCGTCGCGGAAAGCCATCAGCTTGCTGGACCCGAGCGAGTCGTTGACCACCGCGACGACGCGTGGGTCGTCGGCGGCCAGGTCCAGCAGGGTGGCGACGAAGGCGTCGCGGCAGTCGTACAGAGCCGTCACCGTACGGCCGCCAGTGCCTCGAGCTCGGCGACGGCGAGCGCGTACTGGGCGTCGTCGGGCACGCCATGGTGCCAGGCGACGTTGTCCGACATGAACGAGACGGGATGGCCCTTGTGCGTGTGGGCGATGACGGCGCGGGGCCTGCCAGTGACAGGCGGCGCGGTGAGCACGTCGAGCAGAGCGGCATGGTCGTGGCCGTCGACCTCGGTGACCATCAGCCCGAACGCCCTCATCTTGTCGGCCAGTGGGTCGAGGTCGTTGGTGTCCGCGGTCGTCGCCCCCTGCTGCAGCCGGTTCCGGTCGACGATCACCGTCAGGCGCTCGAGCCCGTACTGCGACGCCGCCATCATCGCCTCCCAGTTGCTCCCCTCCTGCAGCTCCCCGTCCCCCACGAGCACGTACGTGCGGCGGGGCGAGCCCAGAAGCACGCCGCTGATGGCCAGGCCGACCGCGATGGGCAGCCCGTGCCCGAGCGGGCCAGTGTTCGCCTCGACACCCGGCACGTACAGCCGGTTGGGATGCCCGTTGAGCCGCGACTCGGGCGCGAGGAACGTCGCGAGCTCCGCGACGGGCAGGAAGCCGAAGGCGGCGAGGGTGGTGTAGTACATGCCGGCCACGTGGCCCTTGCTGAGTACGAAGCGGTCCCGCTCGGGGTCCTCGACCCGGTCCGGCGCGACGTCGAGCACGGCGCCGTACAGGGTGGTCAGGATGTCGGCAGCCGACAGCTCGCCCCCGATGTGACCGGCTCCCGCGTGGTGGACGAGGGCCAGGTCCTGGAGACGGATCTGACGTGCGGTCTCGGCGAGGAAGGCCACGACCTCCGCACGCGGCGCTCCGGCGCAGGGCCTCGTCACGGGTCGTAGCGTGATGTGCTCCTGTGTGAGCGTCACCTCAGCCTCCTCGGCCGACCGGCTCCTGACCGGTCTGCATGTTCATTCACTGCTGCGTAAATTCTTGCACCAAGCACCGTCTCCGTCAATCTCACAGGCCATCTCGCTCGGTCCGTTCCTTGTGGGGCTCGACTGGACCAGCCGCGTCCGGTCGCGCGGCTCGCCTCTCGCCCCGGTCCCCTCCGGCACGGTTGGATGGGCAGCATGACTGGACGGGTTCTGTTCCTTGGCGGTACCGGAGTGATCAGTGCGGGCAGCGTCGCGCTGGCCGCGCAGCGCGGGTGGGAGGTCACCGTCCTCAACCGAGGGCAGTCGACCGTACGTCCCGTCCCCGACGGCGTGGAGCTCATCTCCGCCGACGTCCGGGAGGCGGGAGCGATCACAGCCGCCCTCGGCGACCGCCGCTTCGACGCGGTCTGCGACTTCCTCAGCTTCACGCCGGACCAGGTCACCCAGACGCTCCACCAGGTCGAGGACCGGACGGACCAGTACGTGTTCGTGAGCTCGGCGTCCGCGTACCAGAAGCCGACCGGCGTCCTCCCGATCCGTGAGGGCACGCCGCTCTCGAACCCCTACTGGCAGTACAGCCGTGACAAGGCGGCGTGCGAGCGCTACCTGCTCGGGCGGCGGCAGGATGACGGGTTACCGGTCACGGTGGTACGACCGTCGCACACGTACGACCGGACGATGACCATCCTTGGTGGCCGCCACGCGATGGTGCGGCGGCTGCTGAACGGCGACGAGGTCATCGTGCACGGCGACGGGACGAGCCTGTGGACGCTCACGCACACCACCGACTTCGCCAAAGGCTTCGTCGGCCTGCTCGGCAACGCGTCGGCCATCGGGATCGCGGTCCACATCACGAGCGACGAGTGGCTCACCTGGGACCACATCGCCCGCGAGATCGCGCGCGCGGCAGGCGTCGAGGCGCGGATCGTCCACGTACCGTCCGACGCGATCGCCGCGCTCGACAAGGAGTGGGGCGACGGCCTGGTTGGGGACAAGGCAAACTGCACCATCTTCGACAACAGCCTCATCAAGCGTCTCGTGCCCGACTTCATCTGCACGACGCCGTTCTCCCGAGGGGCACGGGAGATCGCGAGCTACTACCAGGAGCACACCGAGCCGGCACCGAAGCAGGCGGAGACCGAGGCCGTCATCGCCCAGCTGCTCGAGCGGTACCGGGTCTGACCGGGTACGGAGTCGTCGCCAGGGTCGCCGAGTGGCGAGGGGCGCGCTGTACATCCGCGTTTTCGTACCGCAACCACTCGGGAGCGGTCCGAAGCGGCCGGATCATCGCGACTGCGGTACGAAAAGGCGGATGGGCCTCTCGTGAGGTCCACCCGCTGCGTACCTGTCGGTCCCGTACGGCAGGCTTAGCCCCGTGAGCGTGTGGGACGACCTGGTGGGCCAGGAGGCAGCGGTGGCGGTGCTGAGCCGCGCGGCCGCCGGCCAGGGGCATGCCATGAGCCACGCCTGGCTCATCACCGGTCCACCCGGCTCGGGCAGGTCCAACGCAGCGCGGGCCTTCGCGGCCGCCCTCGAGTGCGACCGGGGAGGCTGCGGTGTGTGCAGCTCCTGCCGTACAGCCTTGTCCGGGGCTCATCCTGACGTCACGGTCGTCCGTACCGAGCAGCTCAGCATCGGAGTCGACGAGGTCCGTACGCTCGTCCGCCGCGCCTCCATGAGCCCCACCCTCGGCCATCGCCAGGTGCTCGTGGTCGAGGACGCCGACCGGATCACCGAGCGCGGCGCGGACGCGCTGCTCAAGGCCATCGAGGAGCCGTCCCCCCGTACCGTCTGGCTGCTCTGCGCGCCGACCCCGGACGACGTGGTGGCCACGATCCGCTCCCGCTGCCGCCAGCTCCACCTCGCGACGCCCACCCATGCCGCCGTGGCGCGGCTCCTCGTCGAGCGCGACGGCGTCGACCCTGCCATGGCGTCGTTCGCCGCCCGCGCCGCCCAGGGTCACGTCGGCCGTGCCCGCCACCTCGCCCGTGACGAGGCCTCGCGCATCCGGCGCCGGGAGGTGCTGCAGCTGCCGCCACAGCTCACCAGCCTCGGCGCCTGTCTCCGCGCGGCGGCCAATGTCGTGACGGCATCAGCCGAGGAGGCCATCACCTCCACGACTGAACGGGACGCCCACGAGCTGGCCGAGCTCAACGAGGCCCTCGGTTTCGGGACCAAGGGTGCGCGCCCGCGCAACGCGGCATCCCAGGTCAAGGACCTCGAGGACCAGCAGAAGGCCCGGGTCAAGCGGCTGCAGCGCGACGGCCTCGACCGGGTGCTCAGCGAGCTCACCACCTACTACCGGGACATCCTCGCCGTACAGCTCGGCACCGACGCGCCCCTGGTCAACGTCGAGCAGGACGCCGCGATCCGTACGCTCGCCCGGCGCGGCACGCCCGCCGTGACCATGCGGCGGCTCGACGCGATCCTCGCCGCCCGTACGGCCCTGGAGACCAACGTCGCCCCACTGCTCGCGATGGAGGCGCTCTTCATCGACCTCGCCGAGGCGCTCTGACCCACGCGATTCGGCGGTGCCGCGGGGTGAGCGAACGCCAGGGGGTGGGTGAGCGCCAGGGGTGGGTGAACGCCATCCTGCCCCTACCGGGTGGCCTCCGCGAGCACCTCGAGGACATGGCGGTACGGCTTGCCCGTCGCCCGCGTCATGCCGAGCTCGCACGTCCGGTTCGTCGACACGTACGCGTCGTGCTCCCGCGACAGCACCTCGTGCGCCTCAGGGGCGGTGGCAGATGCGGTGAGCTCGGGGTGCAGCATCCCCCGGTCGCCGGCGAACGCGCAACAGCCTGCGTCGAGCGGCACGTCGACGTCGTCGGCGATCGCCTCGCAGATCGCGAGCAGGTCCACGCTCGACCCGATCTGGGTGCTCGAGCAGGTGGGGTGGACCGCCACGCTGCCCAGTGTTCGACGTACGGTCAGGGCGGGCAGCACGTGGTGGGCCACGAACGTCGTCGCGTCGACGAAGCTCAGCCCCGGGTAGGCCTCGCCGGCCTGCTGGAGCATCACCTGGAACCCCTCGGTACAGCTCGCTGCGTCGACGACGACCGGCAGCCGGCCGTGGTCGCTCGCCTCCCACAGCGGGGGCAGTGTCGCGTCACTGACCCGGTGGTAGCCCGCGGCGTACCCCTTCGACTTCCACGGCGTGCCGCAGCACATGCCACCGACACCCGCCGGCACGACGACGCCCACACCGGCCCGTTCGCACAGCTCCCGGAACGCGGCCATGACCCCCTCACCCCCCGCCTCGGGGCCGAACATCGTCTGGATGCACGCCGGTACGTACACGGCGTGCGGTGCGCCCGGCCCGACCGGACCGGGCTCACGGGCGGAGCCGCCACCGGGCAGGTCCCCGTCGTAGGAGGGGACGACGTCCTCCCCGGCCACCTTGCGGGCCAGGGTGGTTGCGGCCGTCACCAGGCGGGCCGGCAGCACGTCGGCGACGGTCAAGGCGGCACCGCCACCGCGCGTACCCGCCCCCCAGGCCCGAGCCGCCAGGTCCCAGGTCGCGGCGAGCACGGGGTTGGCACCCTCGCGCCGGAGCCGCCTCGTGAGGTCACCGGTGTTGATGGAGACAGGACACGCGAGGCCGCACATCCCGTCCACGGCACAGGTCTCGACACTCTCGTAGCCGTAGTCGCGCTCGATCTCGTCGGCGAGCGCGCCCTGTCCGGCGTGGCGCAGCGTCACCATGTCGCGACGCAGCACGATCCGCTGCCGAGGCGTAAGCGTGATGTCCCGGGAGGGGCAGACGGGCTCGCAGAAGCCGCACTCGACGCACCGGTCGACCTCGGACTCCACCGTGACGGGAAGCTTCACCGTCGACAGGTCGAGGCCGTGGGACGCGCCGTCGACGGGCAGCACGACGCCGGGGCTCAGCAGCGAGTCCGGGTCGATCAGCCGCTTGACCTCGCGCATCACCTCGTACAGGTCACGTCCGTACTGGCGTTCCACGTACGGCGCCATCATCCGCCCGGTGCCGTGCTCGGCCTTCAGGTTGCCGTCCTGCGACAGCACGAGGTCGACCATGTCAGCGGTGAACGCCTCGTACCGCGCCAGCGAGGCCGGCTCGCTGAACCGCTCGTTGAGCATGAAGTGGATGTTGCCGTCGCGGGCGTGGCCGAAGATGACGCTCGAGTCGTACGAGTGGGCCGCGAACAGCTCCGTCAGGCCGTCGCACGTCGCCAGCAGGCGGTCCACCGGGACGCACACGTCCTCGAGCAGCGCTGTCGTGCCCGAGGGACGGGAGCCGGCGACCGACGTGTAGAGGCCCTTGCGCACCTTCCACAGTCGCGCCTTCTCTGCGGCGTCCGAGGCGATGGCGACCGGCATCGCGAGCGGCAGGTCGGCTGCGAGGCGGCTGAGGGCCGCCATCCGGGCGTCCAGATCCTCAGACTCCGAGGTGTGGTGCTCGACGAGGAACGCCGCATGGTCGACCACCGTCAGGGCGGCGATCGAGTCGGGGGTCCCGACCAGGCCCTGGGCGACGCGCAGCGACGCGGCGTCCATGAGCTCGACGACCGCGAGGCCCGACTCGACCAGAGCAGGGAGCGACTCCGTCGCCGCCGCGAGGGACGGGAAGGTCAGCAGCGCCGTACCGACATGAGCGGGGATGGGCAGCGTCCGGAACCGGGCCTCGGCGATGAACCCCAGGGTTCCCTCGCTGCCGACGAGCAGGTGAGCCAGGATGTCGACCGGGTCCTCGAAGTCGAGCAAGGCGTTGACCGCGTAGCCCATCGTGTTCTTCATCGAGAACCGCCGCTGGATCGTGGCGACGAGAGCCGGGTCGGACGTGACGCGCGTGCGCAAGGACGCGAGCCCCGCGTACAGCCCCGGCTCGAGACGCTGCAGCCTCTCGGTGGCATCCTTCGCACCGGTGTCGAGGACTGTCCCGCTGGGCAGGACGACGACGAGGGAGTCGAGGGTCGCGTACGGGTTCGCGTGGGTCCCGCAGGCCATCCCCGAGGAGTTGTTGGCGACGATGCCACCGATCGTGCAGGCGATCTCCGAGGCGGGGTCGGGCCCCAGCATGCGGCCGTAGCGGCGCAGAGCCGCGTTCGTCCGGTTCACCGTCGTGCCCGGCCCCGCCGTGACAAGGCTTCCACCATGGGTAACGGAGACTGTACGGAAATGGTGACGGGTGTCGACGGCGATGTCGGAGGTGCCGGCCTGACCGGACAGCGAGGTGCCGCCGGCTCGGAACGTCAGCGTTCTCCCGGCCGCCTTGGCCGCCCGGAACAGCGCCGCCACCTGGACAGCGTTCGTCGGGGTGGCCACGGCGTCAGGGACGAGACGATAGTGGGAGGCGTCATGGGCGTACGCGTAGCGGTCGATTGCACGTCGGCTGACCGCGACGGAGTCCGCGAGCCCGGGCAGGAGAGGCGCTGGTTCCACCATCGGATGTCTGCTCACCCGTCCGACCCTACGCCGCGACGCCCCTCGTCCATTCCGACGGCGCGCGCGTCGCGCTCCCCCGGCTCCGCGGAGGCGAGTGGGAGCATGGCCCTGTCTGACCACCCGAGGATCTGAGCGAGGAGTAGCCGTGACGGACCAACCGGACGAGTCCCACCCCATGCGTGACCGCGTCGACAAGGCCATCTCGTGGTTCACCCAGACCGACGAGCCCGAAGAGCAGACCGTTGGCGAGAGGGACGAGACGCGCAACGAGGCTCGACCCTCCGAGGTCGGCTCAGCAGCACCCGCGGCCGACGTGAGGGCGGACGAGCGGGAGAACCTCGCCGGGGAACGCGGAGGTCGTTCCGACGAGCCTGCCCCGCTCGCCGAAGCCGGCGCGACCGGCGCCACTCATGAAGGAGCCCACATGGCCGACGAGACCGCCGCGCGTACTGACGAAGGCACGCCGATGGCCGACCAGACCGCCGGGCGTACTGACGAAGGCACGCCCATGGCCGAAGGAAGCACCGTACGCGACGAGCGTGGCCCGATCGGCGAGCCGGACACCCGGCGCGGCGAGGACCTTCCGACGACCGAGGACCGCCACCTGGCGGCCGACCGGTCCGACCGGGCGGCCGAGGAGAACGTGGCTGAGACCAACGCGGCCGAGGAGAACGTGGCTCAGGAGAACGCGACGCCGGAGGGTGCGCCCATGGCCGTGCCGGCTGCGGCCGAGCGCGACAGGGTCGAGCCGGCGGCGGAGGACGAGCACACCCGGGTCCACGACCACGAGCCGCCGGCCTCCTGGGCCGAGGTCCATCCGAACGCTCGGAACATGCCGCCGGAGGGTGCCATCGACTCCGAGGCGGAGACCACGGGTTCGCGGCGGTCGCTCTACCGCGACGAGGCCCCCACGATGGCCATGCCGGCAGCGGCCGCGGCCGCCGCAGCGGCGGGAGCTGGTGTGGCTGCCGCCCACGGCGAGGCCGCCGGTCCCGTCGACGCGCAGGAGGCTGCCCGTCGCCGCCGTGAGGAGAG
>JACRAA010000051.1 GCA_016213595.1 Actinomycetota bacterium
CGTAGGCCTTGCTGGCCTCGAACGCCCCGTCCTGGTTCGACACCACGCTCTGCATCCCGGCGACGGTGCCCCTGACCACGGCCTTGACGACATCAGGGTGAGCCGTCGCGTACGCCCGACTCGTCACCAGGCAGATGCTGACGAGCGGGACCTTCCCGATGTCGATGACCTTCGCGGCGATGCCGGACGCCGCGAGCTGGATCGGCTCCGAGTTGACGAAGCCGACGATGGCATCCACCTTCTTCGTCGCGAGAGCGGCCTGCTGGGTGTAGCCGATCTCCTGGACCGTCACGTCGTTCACGCTCAGCCCGGCGCCCTTGAGGGCCATGAGCAGCCCGAACCACGACTCGCCGTACTTGCCCGGGAGCCCGATCGTGTGGCCCTTGAGGTCGGCGACCGAGGCGATGGCGGAGTCGCCGGGGACGATGATCCGAACCGGGTAGCTGCGGTAGTACGAGGCGACGGCGACCAGGTCCGTCCCCTGCTCCCGTGCCTGGAGGACCTCATCGCCGCCAGCGACGACGAACTGCTCGCTGCCCGCGGTCATGGCCGTGAACAGGCCCTCGGAGGAGCCGTGGTGGCGCAGCGTGACCGCCGTCGAGTAGAGCTTCGCCGCGGTGGCGACGTAGAAGGGGCTGAACTGCACGTTCGGGATGTACGTGAGGCCGATGACGGCCGGCGGCGTGCTGGCCGAGCTGCTCGGCGCGCCCGGCTGGGCGACGGACGAGCAGCCCACCAGGCTCAGCAGGATGACGGCGATGGCGACGAGACGGATACGCACAGGTCCTCCTCAGGACTCACGGACGAGGGACGAGACAGTGGCGGAGCGTCGCTCCAGGGCGACGAGGGCCAGGTACGCGACGGAGGCGACCACGGCCAGGAGCACGATGGTCGCGACCATGCCGGCCGTGTCGAGCTGGTCCCGCTGGACGACGAGGACGGTGCCGAGCCCGGCTCCGCCCATGACCATCTCGCCGACGACGGCGCCGGTCACCGACAACGTGAAGCCGTTGCGCAGGCCGGCGTAGATCCAGGGCAACGAGAGCGGCAGCTCGATGTGGAGAAGCCTCTGTACGGACGAGGCGCCGTCCATCCGCGCCGCGTCGACGACCTCGTGGTCGACGTGCCGGAGCCCGGAGGCGGCGGCGACGAGGATCGGGAAGAAGACGATGAGCGCGCAGAGCAGCGCGATCGGTACGAGGCCGTAGCCCACCCACAGCACGAGCAGGGGTGCGAGCGCGATCGCGGGGATGGCCTGGGTGGCGCCGAGGAACGGCCGGGTCGCCGAGTCGGCCCAGCGGGAGCGGTGCAGCAGGATGGCCAGCGGCAGCGCGACGGCGGCGCCGGCGAGGCAGCCGGCCGCGGCCTCGACGAGCGTGACGCCCAGAGGCGCCAGCAGGGCCCTAGTCGTCAGCCCTCTCCAGAGCTTCACCACGACGGACCCTGGGTTCGGCAGGACGTAGGCGGGGAGCCCCTTGGACAGGAGCAGCCACGCGGCGAGCAGTACGAGACCGAGCAGCGTCGGCGCGGCGACATGGCGCACCCGCGGTGTGACGGCTGTCTCCTTGCGCCTCACGCGTCCCTCTCCCGGTCGACGGTGGCCGGGGACGACGACAGGCGTCGGACGTACGGCACGGCCGTACGCCTCGTGCATCCTCCCATCCGGACTTTGACCGTCGGTCCTGGAGTTCCACCAGGTCAACCGAGCGCCGGCAGCCGGGTGGCTGGGGCGCTCGGGTCGCGGACTATCACCGCCGGTTCGGATTTTCACCGACCCCGGAGCACTTCGCGGCGATTCTACGTCCTCCCTCGGCAGCAGTCGCCCCACGCGGGTCACACGAGACGGGAGCCGAGCTTGGGGAAGGCGGCCGCCACGAGGGTCAGGAGCGGGTTCTGGCCGTCTGAGCCCGGTCGCCGGTGCGCGTCAGGACGCGTCGCCCGTCCGCGGCTCCACCTCGAGCCAGGGACGCCGGCGGCTCATGTGGACCTCGACGCCGCCCCGCGTGTACAGGTAGACCGACGAGATCACGAACGCGAGGACCACCCAGAAGGCGTTGAACCAGACGGTGGCCCGGGCGCCGTACGTGCTGCCGACCCACCCCACCACCGGTGACACGATCGGGGTGAGACCCATGACGACGGCCACCCAGAGCGCCATCACACGGCCCCGCAGCTCCGGGGTCACTGTCATCTGGACGATCGCGTTCGCGGTCGTCATCACCTGGACTCCGGCGAGGCCCATCGGGATCTGGAGCAGCGCGAAGATGAGGAACGTGGGCGCCGTCGCCGACAGCGCCATCGCGACGGCGAACACGCCGAGACCGACGACGACGTGACGGATCCGGGGGCGTGGCCGTCGGGCAGCCAGCAGGGCCGCCACCAGCGACCCCACCCCCATGATCGAGCCGAGGAGCCCGAACTCGGTGGCTCCCTTGCCGAACGCGTCGGTCGTCATGAGCGGGTTGGTCACGGACTGGTTGAACCCGAACGCTCCCATGGCGAGCGCGATGACGAAGAGGATGAGCAGGAGGGGCCGGCTCCGCACGTACTGGACCGCAGGCAGGAACTTCGCTTTCTCCGTCTTGAAGACAGGTGGCCGGACCATGCTCCGGCGGTCGAGGGAGATCAGCGCCACGACCTGGGCCACGTACGTGAACGCGTTGACGATGAAGACAGGTCCCGTCCCGATGAGGCCGATGAGCACGCCCGCCGCGCCGGGGCCGAGGAGGCGCGCGGAGTTCCAGGCGGTGCTGTTGAGGCCGATGGCGTTCGACACCTCGGTCACGGACACGAGCTCGGTGACGATCGACTGCCGCGAAGGCCCGTCGAAGGCGCCGGCCACGCCGTCGAGCAGCGCGAGGATGAAGACGTGCCACAGCTGTACGTGGTGGGTGAGCGTCAGGGCCGACAGGATGACGATGTCGACGAACAGCAGACCCTGCGCGAGCAGCATGATCGTCCGCTTGGGGAACTTGTCGGCGAGCGTGCCCGCAAGCGGGGTCAGCAGCAGCGTGGGCAGGAACATCATCGTCGTCAGCCAGCCGAGCGCTGTCGCGTCGCCCTTGGTCAGCACCTCCAGGACGAGCCAGGCCTGCGCCGTACGGGTCATCCAGAGGCCGAGGTTGGAGGCGCAGTTGCCGATGAAGAAGTTGCGGTAGTTGCGGATCGACAGGCTGGAGAACGTACGGCTCACGGTCCGACCACCTTGCGCAGCAGCTCGGCCCCGCGCTGGAGACCCTCGAGCTCTTCCGGGGTGCAGTCGACCAGCAGGGCCGCCATGTACTCGTCACGGTCCGCACGGCCGCGGTGCAGCGCCTCTCGCCCCGAGTCGGTGAGCGAGACGATCTTCTGCCTGGCGTCCGAGGGGTCCACCGCGCGGGACACGAACCCGCGTCCCTCCAGCTCAGACACGGACTTCGACATGGAGGGGGCGCTGACCCGCTCCCGTCCGGCTAGGTCACGTGCCGTCGCCGGCCCTTCCTCGAGCCAGGCGAGGACGGTGAACAGGTGCGGTGCCAGGGAGGGGGTGTGATCTTTGACGTGCCGGGCGAGGGACTGCGCGGCGAGGCGTACTTCTCGGGCGATGGGGATCAGGTCTGTTGTGTCTCGGAGACGGACGGTCACAGTCGTCGATTCAGGAGTGTGCGAGCAGATGGTCAGGGGAGCAGATGGTCAGGTGAGCACATCGTTAGGTGCTGCAATGATTAGGTGTTGCAACTAACCGTAACAGTGAGCGCACGTGAGGACCGCCGCCACGCCTGTCTTCTCAGGTGATGGACAGGTACGGCTCCGTCCGAGAGCCAGTCGCCACTACTTCAGCTTGCGGAGGAAGTCGGGGTCGTCGTCCGGTCCCATCGGCCGCTGCTCCTCCGTGATCGCCGGACGGCCCTCTCGGCCCGCGACGATCCACGCGACCGGCCCGACGACGGGGAACGCGAGGATCACGGCCACCCACAGCCACCGGGGCATGCTCCGGATCTGCGTGGCGTCGGCCTGCAGGGCCTGGACGAACGCGTAGACGCCGAGGCCGATCACCGCGACCAGGAGCACCACTCGTCCCATGCCGCCAGTCTAGGCGCGACGTCCCGTTGGCCGAGCCTAGGATTTGGCTGTGACCGACCTCCGCCTCGTGACGTCAGCCGAGGTGCCCGACGCGGTGAAGGCCGTGCTGGAGGGTGAGGCCGGTCCGTTCGCCCCCCTTCCGGAGGAGGCC
>JACRAA010000453.1 GCA_016213595.1 Actinomycetota bacterium
GAATCCGGACGCCGCGTGCCAACAGTTCGGGTGAACCAAGAATATCGGCCTGGTCGAACAGGCTCCTCAGCGCTGACGGCGCTCAGCGAATCTCCCCAGAGTTGCTCATCGAAGTTCCCCAGGTCGCGGGGTTAGGTTAGCGCAGGTTTGTGCCGGTGGTGACGCGGCGGAGTTCGTCTGCGGCGGCGTGGTGGTGGCGGAGCCGGTAGGAGGCGCCGTCGAGGGTGATCACGACGGATCGGTGCAGGAGCCGGTCGAGCATCGCGGCGGCGACGGTGGTGTCTCCGAGGATCTCTCCCCATGCTCCGACGGGCCGGTTCGTGGTGATCACGATCGATGTCTTCAAGTAGCGCTGGTTGATGACCTGGAACAGTGCGGAGGCGGCTTCGCCGGGCAGTGGCAGGTAGCCCAGTTCGTCAATGATGAGGAGGGTGGGTCCGGCGAAGAACCGCATCATGGTCGACCATTTTCCTTCGATCGCGGCGCGGTGGCAGCGGGCGGCGAGGTCGGCGGCGGAGGTGAAGTAGACCCGGTAGCCGGCGGTGACGGCGGCGTGGCCGAGTCCGGTCGCGATGTGGGTTTTGCCGACTCCGGGAGGTCCGATCAGGAGCACGTTGGTGGCGGTGTCGATGTAGCGGCAGGTGCCGAGTTCTTGCAGCAGTGACCGGTCTATGCCGCTGGCGGAATCTATGTCGAAGTCGTCTAGGGTGGCGCCGGTGGGGAGGTTCGCGAACCGGAACCGGCCAGTCAGGCGGCGCGCGTCGGTCGCGGTCACCTCGATGCGCAGCAAGTGCTCGAGGGCGTGGGTGAGGGTCCAGCCCTCGGCTTGTGCCTGGTCGAGGACTTTCGGGAGGGCGTCGGCGGCGTCGGTGAGTTTCAGGTCGGTGAGGTGGGTCCGCAGCTGCTGGTAGACGCTCGCTGCGGTCGTCGTCGTGGAAGTCGTGGTGGTCATGAGAGGGTGTTCCTGTTCTTCGCGGCCTGCTCGTAGGCGGCCAGGCTGATCACGGTCGTGGTGGGTTCGGTGGTGCCGGTCAGGGCGGCGGCGGCGCGGAGCGCGGCGGTCCCGGGTGGGATGCGTTCCTTGCGGCGGTGCGGGCGTCCGGGTGGCGCGGATGCCATCGCGATCGCTTCGAGGGCGGTGACGTGTCCGGTGTCGCGGGTCGTGACGCCCAGCCCGGGCTCGGCGACCCGGTGCCGGGCGACGACCGCGCCGGTGACGGTGGCGATGTCGATGATGTCGGCGCCGAGCCGCTGCTGGACGATGACTTTCGTCGCGGCCAGCTCCGGTGGCACCGAGTACCGGTTCCCGCGCCAGTCGATCAACGCCTGCCTGGTCGCGGTGCGCTCCTCGGTCACCACCACGGGGAACACAGTCGGCGGCAGCGGTCGCAGTCGCTCCGCCGCGAGCATCGCCTTCGCGGTCGTCTTGCCCGTCTCAGTCTGGCGTGGCCGATCGTCCTGCCCCCTGGCGAACGCTTCGAAACTGGCCTGCGCCTGCTCCAGAGTCAGCTCGTCGGGGACGGTCCGCCACCAGCGCTGCGCGGCGGTGTGGTTGTTCTTCTCGACCACCCCCTTCCGGTTCCCGCTGCGGGGCCGGCACGCGATCACCGTGACGGCGTGATGCTTAGCGAACGCGGCGAACATCGGCGTCAGATCACTGGTGCCCTGTTTGAGGACCGTGGTCATCCGGTCGAACCGCCAGTCGCGGGTCAGCCCGCCCAGCAGCCCGAGCAGGGTGCTCATCGCGACCAGCAGATGCGGTAGATCCGTCGACGAAGACAGCACGCCCCGCCAGACCCCCGAGTGGGCAAGCGAGCCGACCAGTGCGTATGCCTTCTTGTGACCGAACCCCCACGACGCGGGCGGGTCGGGCAGCTCGACCCAGTCGAACTGGGTCTCCTCGCCGGGCGGATGCTCGATGATCGCGTTCGGCCGCTTCGTGACATGCGCGCAGGCCGTGCACGCCGGCCGCAGCCCACGGTCACGGATCTGCCGCGTCAGCGTCGGATACGAGCCCTCATAGCCGAGCGGGCGCAGCTCATCCATCAGCGTCATCGCCCACAAGTGCGGGTCCTCGATCAGCCGTGCAACGGCGTAGTCGACGAACGCGTCGAACGAGTCCGGCGCGGCGCGTTCACGCCGACCGGGGACGCGGTCACCCTTCAGGTAGGCCCGGATCGTCTTGCGGTCATGGTCGGTGCGGCGGGCGATCTCACTGATCGTCATCCCCTGCCGTCTGAGCGCGTGGATATCCACGTCGTCCTCCTCTGAAAGCATGAAGAACAGGGCCTCTCTCGAGCTGGTGCGTGGTCAGAGACCACCAGCATCGAGGGAGGCCCGCCTCACGCGGCGGAGCGACCCAGGGTGGGGAATTTCGATGAGCAGAACTGGGGAGTTTCAGTGAGCGCCGTCACTCCTGTCGGCGGCGGGTGAATCCTGGTCACTTTCGGCGCTCGAAAAGTGAACGGTTGCGGGCAGTCTAGCCAGGGGTCTCGTCGGTGGTGGTGCGAATGCTGGGGAGGCTGTCGATGCCTCTGCCGCGGAGGCGGTAGCTGGCC
>JACRAA010000052.1 GCA_016213595.1 Actinomycetota bacterium
CCGGGAGCGGTGGTGGAGGTGCTCGGCTGGGACGAGGCGTTCGTGGGGATCGAGGCCGACGACCCCGTCGTGGCAGCGCGCTCGATCCAGGCGGCGGTGCTCGCGGCGACCGGGCTGCACTGCTCGGTGGGCATCGGCGACACCCTCGTGCGAGCCAAGATCGCGACCGACTTCGGCAAGCCGCAGGGCACCTTCATGCTGACCCGGGACAACTGGATGGAGGTCATGGGCGAGCGCCCGACGACCGCGCTCTGGGGCGTCGGCACCAAGATCGGTGCGCGTCTCCAGGCGATCGGGATCCGCACGGTGGCCGACCTCGCGGCGGCCGACGAGGAGGCACTGGTTGCCGCCTTCGGCCCGGCCAGCGGCGCACACCTCGGCCGGCTCGGACGCGGCGGCGGCCGGTCGAAGCCCGACGACACCCCGTGGGTGGCGCGCGCCCACGGCCGCGAGACGACCTACCAAGCCGACCTGGTCAGCGCCGACGAGGTGCGCGCCGCGCTGGCCGAGCTCGCCGGCCGGGTCGTCGACGACGTCCGCAAGGAGGACCGCGCGGTGCAACGTGTGCACCTCAAGGTGCGGTTCGCGCCGTTCTTCACGTTCACCAAGGTCCGCAAGCTGAAGGAGCCGACCTACGACGTCGAGGCGATCACGCAGACGCCGTACGACCTCTTCCTCGCGCTGGACGACCAGCGCCCCGTGCGCCTGCTCGGCGTGCGGGGCGAGATGGTCGAGCCCGAGGGTGGCTACTGACGCATCACTCGGTCGCGATCGCCTGCAGCACCTTCATCCGCGACGCGCGGATGGCGGGTACGACGGCCGCGAGCACGCCGAAGAGCACCGCGACCACCAGGAAGATGACGAGGTTGTCGAGGGGCAGCGAGAGCTCGGTGAGGTCGTCCTTGAGCGACTGGCGCAGCACCACGCCGATGACCAGCCCGACCACCATCCCCAGCACGGCGCCGAGCAGCGCGATCGCCACCGACTCGAGCGTGATCATCGTGCGCAGCTTGCGCCGCGACAACCCCACGGCGCGCAGCAGCCCGATCTCCCGGGTCCGCTCGATCACGCTGAGCCCGAGGGTGTTGACGATGCCGATCACCGCGATGACCACGGCCAGGGCGAGCAGTCCGTAGATGACGTAGAGCAGCTGGTTGACCTGGCTGCTGATCAGCTCCTTGAACTCCTCCTTGTCCTGCACCGACAGGATCGGAAGGGCCTCGACCACGTCCTCGAGGTCCTGCTTGGCGCTCGCGCGGTCAGCCCCCTCGGCGAGCATGATGCTGAGGCTGGAGTCGCTGCGCTTGATGCCGGCCTCGGCCAGCAGCGCCAGCGGGGTCGTGATGCCGCTGGTCGTCGGAGACTCCTCGGACACCCCGACCACCTCGACCGCGATGGTCTCGCCGCCCGGGAACTGGATGTCGATGGTGTCGCCGACGCCCGCACCGAAGTCGTCGGCCCGCCCCTCGTTGAGGATCGCCTGCCGACCGGACATCTGGTCGGTGCCGTCGATCATGGCCAGGTCGTAGATGTCCAGGAACGCCTGGTCCACGCCGGTGAGGAAGGTCTGGTCCGGCTCGCCGTCGACCTCGACGCTCACCGGCGTGGCCTGCTGGCGCGAGACCTGGTCGACGCCGTCGACGTCCTCCATCCGGTCACCGAAGGCGGCCGGAAAGCTCTGGAACGTCGGCATCTGCACGAGGAAGTCGCTCTTGAAGGCGTCCTCGACCGTGGCGTCGTTGGTCGCGCTGAGCGAGGAGGCGAGCACGCCGACTGCCGAGACGACCGCGAGCCCGATCATCAACGCCGACGCTGTGGCGCCCGTACGACGCGGGTTGCGCAGCGCGTTCTCGCCGGCGAGGAGACCGGCGGTGCCGAAGACGCGGCCGAAGACGCTGCGGCAGAGCAGCAGCACGGGCTGGCCCACCACGGGAGCCATGACAGCAGTGGTGATCACCCAGATCACCGCGCCGGCACCGATCCAGTAGGCGTCGGTCCCGGGCGCACCCGTCAGCCCGACGACGACGAACGCCGTGCCGACGACCATCGCGATGGTGCCGAGCAGGAGTCGGCGGCCCATCCCCTTCTCCTGGACCACGAGGTCGTCGCGCATCGCCGCGACCGGCGGCACCTTGGCCGCGCGCCGCGCCGGGACGAAGGCGGCCACCATGGTGACCGCCACGCCGACGACGTAGCCCCAGAAGATGGTGCCGGGGGTCAGGGTCAGCACGTCGCCGGCGATGTCGAGCCCGAAGCTGCGGAAGAGTCCGGCCAGCAGACGCGACAGCCCGAGCCCGAGCAGCAGCCCGAGCGTGGCGCCCACCACCGCCATCAGGAACGCCTCGACAAGCACCGAGCGGGTCACCTGCTTCCTGCTCGCCCCCAGGGCGCGCAGCAGCGCGGACTCCCGCACGCGCTGGGAGACCAGGATCGTGAAGGTGTTGAAGATGATGAAGCCGCCCACCAGGATCGCGATCCCGGCGAACACCTTCAGGAAGATGTCGATGACGTCGAGGAACTGGCCGATCTGGTCCTGGGTCTCCTCGACCACCTTGTCGCCGGTCACGGCGGTGAAGCCCGCCGGTGTCACCGCGGACGCTGCCTCGGCGAGCTCCGTCTGGGAGATGCCGTCGGCGGCCGTGAGCGCGACGCTGGTGAACGCGTCCTCGCCGCCGAGGAAGATCTCCTGAGCCTCCGCGGTGTCGAGCAGCACCAGCGTCGCGCCGGCCGTCCCGCCACCGTTGAAGTCGGCGGTGCCGACGAGGGTGAACGTGCGCCGGGGGTCCTGGCCCTCGGTCGGCACGATCATCGTGACGGTGTCGCCGATCTCGTAGCCACCCCGCTCCGCGGACGACGTGTCGAGGGTGACCTCGCCGGGCTGCTCGGGCCAGCCGCCCTCGTTGAGCACGAGGATGTCCTCGCCGGCCATGTTGTCGGCGGGCGCGTAGTTGAACGCCAGCGTCGGGGCGCCCTGGCCGCCGACGAGCTTGTCGTCCTCACCGAGGAGGAACGAACCGAAGCCGTCGACGGACCCAGTCGCGTCCTCCACCTCGGGCAGCGCGCTGATCTTGTCGATGTCGGCCGGGGTGATGAGCTGGGTGGTGGCGACCCCCGCGTTGGCGGCCGAGACGTCGCCGGCCGGCCGCACCAGCCCGTCGGAGGTCGAGCCGCTGACGATGTTCTGGAAGGTGGCGTTGAGCCCGCTGCTGAAGGTCATCACGCCGGCGAGGAAGCCGATGCCGAGCACGATCGCGAGCGTGCTCATCAGCAGGCGCACCTTGCGAGCGAGCAGGTTGCGCCAGGTCAGGAGGAGCATCAGCCGGCTGCCTTCTGGGCGGCGACGTCCTGGAGGCTCGCCATCTTCGCGAGGATCTGGTCGCGGTCGGGATTGCGCAGCTCGTCGACGATCTTGCCGTCGGCGAGGAAGACGATGCGGTCGGGGTACGACGCCGCGACCGGGTCGTGCGTCACCATCACGACGGTCTGTCCGAACTCGTCGACGCTGCGGCGCAGGAAGCCGAGGACCTCGGCCGAGCTGGTGGAGTCGAGGTTGCCGGTGGGCTCGTCCGCGAACACGATCGACGGCTTGCTCACCAGCGCCCGCGCGCAGGCCACCCGCTGCTGCTGGCCGCCGGACATCTCGCTGGGGCGGTGCCCGAGGCGCGGGCGGAGCCCGACGGAGTCGACGACCTGGTCGAACCACTCGCGGTCGGGCTTGCGGCCGGCCAGGCTCAGCGGGAGCAGGATGTTCTCTTCCGCGCTCAGCGTCGGCACCAGGTTGAACGACTGGAACACGAAGCCCACGCGCTCGCGGCGCAGGGTCGTCAGGTCCTTGTCCTTGAGCCTGCCGAGCGAGGTGCCGTCGACGATCGCCTCGCCGGC
>JACRAA010000465.1 GCA_016213595.1 Actinomycetota bacterium
CGGCGGACCGCCGTCGCGTCACGCCCAACCCCACATCCGGGGCGAGAAGCCTTCTCCTCCCGCCCGCACCCGCTCATCCGAGCCACGAGTTCCGCCAGGGCGTCGCCGACTCCTACCTGGCCCGCTGCTCACCCGTGCTGAAGCTCGCCCTCGTCATGGTGTCCAGCCTCGGCCTGCTGTTCACGACTGCGCTGTGGCCCGTCCTCGGCCTATCGGCCGCAGCTGGGCCCTGCCCTGGCCACGCTAGGCGGCGGCCTCTGCCCGCTCGGGGATGCACGAAGGCCGCCCCCCAACGGGAAGGCGGCCTCGGCAACTCGCTGCTCCGGGAGCAGCAGGGGTGGAGGTGGCGGGACTTGAACCCGCGTCCTTGAGCGACGAACCAGACCTTCTCCGGGCGCAGCCGACGGTGTCGTTCTACTCGGCTCTCACCCTCGCGTCGGCGCGTGGTGAACAAGCCCAGTCCTATAAGTGTCCTTCCGCGGCCCTAGGACGAAGCTGCGGAAGTAAGCCTTCTCAATGAGGCCAGGATCCGGACGGAAGGCACGTCCGGGCTGACCCTTCGGTCACTGCTTAGGCAGCGAGAGCGAAGTCAGTGCGCGTGTTGTCGGCACTTATTGGTTTCCAGGGGTCGTTAACGAGATAACCCTGGATCCTCGGCCCGCTTCTCCTGGAACTATCGTCCCGAGTCGAAACCAGTCACCCCCTGTTGAGTTGTACGTGACGAGTGTAGCCGACGCCCCCGAACGCCCGTCCGCCCGTTTCCTCGCGTCTAGCCGCGTACGACCTCGAAGGGCAGCCACCGGGTCAGCGGGTGGTGCCAGTCGTTGCCCCTGGCCGCCTGGACCGCGGCGACGAGCGAGGTGAGCCACCAGCAGCCGGCGATGAGGAAGGCCAGCGGTCCGCCAACATGGTCGTCGACGACGGCGACGAGCGCCGCGATGACGAGACCGAGGAACGCCAGGGCCGACAGGTTGACGGCTTTCGCCGCCTCGCGACGCGCGTACGAGCCGGCAGGAGCGAGGGCGAAGCAGACCAGCGGCCCGACGAGGAACAGGACCCAGCCCGACAGGTGCGCGGCCACGGCGAGGGCTCGGCCCGACTCCGGCACCATCGTCCGCCGCACGTCGTCGGCAGAGATGTCGACGAGGCCGAGGAAGGCGGTGTTGAGATCGCGCCGGGACTGGGCCATGGCCGCCATGCCGACCCTGCGGTCGTAGTCGCTCCCCGTGATCGCACCCTCGTCGTACGCGGCGCGCAGCCTCTCAACGGCTGCCTGACGGTCCGCGGGCGTGACCGCGAGCACCAGGCTCGGATGCTCCGGGAACTGCTGCGGGAACGCTGTCACGCCACAATCCTCGTCAGCACACCGACACCGGACAAGGAGGGACGTCCCGGGAAGCACCCCGGGTCAGACCCGGCGACGACGGCTGATGTGGCGCGACATCTCGCGCTCCGCCTCCCGGTTGGCCTCCCGGGCCGCGATCGTCTGCCGCTTGTCCCAGTCCCGCTTGCCCGTCGCGACGGCGAGCTCGACCTTCGCGTACCCGTCGGAGAAGTAGATCGACAGTGGGACGATCGTGCGCCCGGAGGCGTCCGTCTCCCGGGCCAGCTTGTCGATCTCGCGGCGGTGCAGCAGCAGCTTGCGGTTACGGCGAGGAAGGTGGTTGTCCTTGCCATGGCTGTACTCGGGGATGTGCGCGTTCCGTAGCCAGACCTCGCCGTCGTCGACCGTGGCGAAGGCCTCGCTCAGGGACGCTCGTCCGGCCCTCAGCGACTTCACCTCGGTGCCTGTGAGGACCATCCCCGCCTCGAACGTGTCGTGCAGGTGGTAGTCGTGACGCGCCTTGCGGTTCTGGGCGACCATCGTGCGGCCCTTTTCGCGGGGCATGTACGTACCTCCTTCTCGGCCGCGCAAGCGTAGCGCCTGCGCGGCCAGGAGGCTCGACTCAGAGGTAGTTGGCCGGGTTGACCATCGACCCGTTGACCCAGAGCATGAAGTGCAGGTGGCAGCCGGTGCTGTAGCCGGTGCTGCCGACGTAGCCGATCACCTGGCCCTGCGTGACGCGCTGGCCGGGACGGACGGCGTAGCCGGAGAGGTGGTTGTAGGCAGTCGTCATGAAGGCGCCGCTCACCACCCCGTGGTCGATGAACAGCCGGTTGCCGTAGCCACCGTTGTAGTACTCCTCGGTGACGACGCCGGAGGCGGCCGCACGGATGGGAGTGCCGCACCCCGCGCCGAAGTCCGTACCGTCGTGGAGCTTCCAGATCTTGAGGATCGGGTGGAGCCGCATGCCGTACGGGGACGTGATCGCGGCACCGGGGATGGGGCTGTTCTGCCCGTTGTGGGCCGCGGGGGCCGGCGCCGGGGCCGAGACCTTCGTCGTCCCTGACCCTGCCTTGGCCCGAGCGGCTGCAGCAGCGGCGGCTGCGGCAGCAGCAGCGGCGGCATCAGAGGCAGCCTTCATGGCCGCCTTCTGGTCGGCCATCCGCTGTGCGATCCGCGAGTTCACCGCGTCGACCTCGGCTTGCTGGGCAGCTGCGGCAGCCTGGTCCTGGGCGACAGCCGCTGCGGCAGCGGCCTTGGCCGCGTTGTTGGCGTCGACGGCGACCTGGACCTGGGCGGCCGCATCGGACGCCGCCTTCTGCGCCTTCTGGCTCTGTCCGAGCTGGGCGGCCGCGTTCTTGCGGGCGAGGTCGGCCTGGGCCTCGAGGACGGCGCGGGTGTTCTTCGAGTCGGCCAGCTTCGCCTGCGTGTCCTCGAG
>JACRAA010000466.1 GCA_016213595.1 Actinomycetota bacterium
GCCTACGAGCTGCTGCTGCAGCGGGAGCACCCGTCGTGGCTGTACCCGGTGACCATGGGCGCGACCACGATCTGGGAGCGCTGGGACTCGATGCTCCCCGACGGCAGCCTCAACACCGGCATGATGACGAGCTTCAACCACTACGCCCTCGGCGCCGTCGTCGACTGGCTGTACCAGGTCGTCGCCGGCATCCAGCCGTCAGAGCCCGGCTACAGCGCCGTCCGGTTCACTCCCACTCCGGGCCCCGGCCTCACCCATGCCAGAGCGACCCTCGACAGTCCTCACGGACGCATCGAGTGCGGCTGGCACCTCGAAGGGGCCAGCACGGTCGTGGACGTGAGCGTGCCCGACGGCGTCAGGGCAGAGCTCGTCACCTTCGACGGACACGTCGAGGCTGTCCCGAGCGGTCGTCACACCTACCAGCTGGAGAAGGCACCAGGCACCCCATGAGCACGTTGAGCATCCCCAGCTTCCATCCGCTGTACGAGGAACGGCTCCATCTGCTCGACGGCGTGGCAGGCCCCAGCGTTGCGGACACCCCCGAGATTCGTGAGCGCCGCAGGGCGTTCGAGGCACCCTTCGGCGAGCCGTGTCTGCCCAGCGTCGAGACCGAGGACCTCGCCGTGCCCGGGCCCAACGGAGCTGTCCCCGTGCGCCTGTACCGGAAGCCGGGCTACCAGAAAGTAGCGGCGCCCGCACTGGTCTGGATCCACGGCGGCGCCTTCATGTACGGCGACCTCGACGTTCCTGAGGCCGACCACTTCTCGCGTCAGATGGCCCACCGCACCGGAACAGTTGTCATCTCCGTCGACTACCGCCTGTGCGACGAGAAGACCCACCTGCCCGTCCCGCACGACGACTGCTACGCGGTCTTCACCTGGGCCAGGCAGAACGCCGGTGCGCTCGGCATCGACGCAGCCCGGATCGCGGTGGGCGGTGGAAGCGCCGGGGCCAACCTCGCAGCCTCCGTCGC
Source organism: Actinomycetota bacterium (assembly GCA_016213595.1). Classification (GTDB taxonomy): domain Bacteria; phylum Actinomycetota; class Actinomycetes; order Propionibacteriales; family Propionibacteriaceae; genus Fen-668. The sequence continues at coordinate 974 of JACRAA010000466.1, forward strand.
GCTCCACGCGGGAGAGACCGGGCAGCCGCCGTCGCAGATGCTCCTCGCCTACCCCGTCGTCCACCCGACGCTGCCGCCCGCGAGCGAGGAGCTTCAGGTCGCGCTGGCCGTGACACCCATGGCCATGCGGTACACCGCCGAGGCCGGGGACAGGATCAACGAGTACGTCATGGACCGGCCACTCGCCGGGGCCACCCCGTACGACTTCCCTGCCCTGGCGAGTGACTGCACCAAGTTCCCGCCCGCCTACATCGAGAACTCCGAGTTCGACGAGCTGCGCGCTTCGGGCGAGGCCTTCGCGGCCCAGCTCCGGGGGGCCGGCGTGGACGTCGAGCTCGTCACCGCGCGCGGCGTACCCCACGGCCACCTCAACGCCGTCGGGTCGCCCATGCTCCAGGAGGCGTACGCCCGGTTCGCCGCCCGCCTTCAGAACGGTCCCGCTCATGACTGACATCGCCACGATCACCCCGCCCCAGGACCTCAGCGGCATCGTCGGCTACCGGTTCCTCTATACGTACGCCAACGGCTGGGTCTACGAGCTGTACGCGAAGAACGCGACGACGGTCGACTACCGCATCCACACGGGTCATGTCGGCGGCCGGTGGGTCCGGGACCAGCACGTCGACCTCGTCCAGCTCGCCGACGGCGTGTTCAAGATCTCGTGGACCGAGCCGACGGGGACGTCGGTCGTGGTCAACGTCCTCCCGACGTTGCGACGCATCCACGGGACGATCTTCTTCCCGCAGTGGATCGCGCTGGACGGGTCGAAGACTGTGCTGTACCAGAACGAGCATCTCGACCAGATGCGCGCCTACCGGGACGCGGGCCCGACGTACCCGATCTATGTCGTCCCGGAGTTCGCGGCCATCCACCTCGTCGAGTTCATGGGCGTCGACAACGAGGACGTGATCGCCACCGGAGCCGAGAACCTTCCGTCGGACTACATCCAGAAGCGGCGCTAGACCAAGCCCGGGACACGGGTTGAACCTGTCTTCGCGACGGTGAGCACGACGACCGCGTCCGTGACCGCCTCCAGGGAGTGCCGCTGCCGCGGGACCACGAGCAGGTCGCCCTTGCGTCCCTCCCAGCTCGTACTGCCGGCGCTCAGGCGCACCCGCCCGCTGAGGACGATGATCGTGGCCTCGCCCGGGCTGTTGTGCTCTGCCATGGACGACCCTTCCTTCAGTGCCACGACCGTCTGCCGCAGGACGTACTCGTGCCCGCCGAAGACCGTGGTGGAGCTGCGGCCGCTCAGCTCCGCCTTCGCGCGCTCCAGCTGCTCACGAGCGGTGGCATCCAGGGACAGCTTGTTCATGTGGGTCGCCTTTCACCTGGGCGGCGAGACACGCCTGTCGTGCTCGCCGGAGTCACGTCAGCGGGGCGCTGGAGGTGGGACAGAAGGTAGTCGCGGAGAGCGACTGCGTTGTTGTGCTCCTGGTCGCGTGAGCTGTAGAGCAGCGTCACGGTGCCGGTGGCGGCGGCATGAAGCAGAGGCTCGCAGGACGCAGGGTTGGCGTCCAGCTCGGCGAAGTATCGGCGTCGGAACTCCTCCCATCGCTCTGGATCGTGTGAGAACCATGTCCGTAGCTCTCCGCTGGGGGCCACGTCGCGAAGCCAGCCGTCCATCTCGATCGCATCCTTGCGGATCCCGCGGGGCCACAACCGCTCGACCAGGAACACCTTCCCGTCCAGGCGCGGCTCGTGGTCATAGACGCGCGAGAGGTTGATGGCACTCATCAGGACCTCCCGTCAGCGAGTCCCACCCAGGCGAAGGCTTTGCGGCCATGGCCTCGCAGCGCTCGCAACTGCCCGCCGCACCGTTCCCTCAGCCCTTGGGTCCGGCGACGGCGAAGAACGCTCCCTGCGGGTCGGTCAGGTAGGCAGCCCACCCGCCCGGCACCTCCATCGGCTCCCGTACCACCGTCGCGCCGGCCGCCTTGGCCGCCTCGACCGCAGGGTCCACGCCCTCCACGCCGAAGATGACACCCCAGGACGGTTGAGGGGCGCCCATGAGCCCCATGATCCCGGCGAGGTCATCACCGTCTGCGGCCATCAGCTGGTACGTGCCGGACTCGCCCATGTCCATCGGCGTGCTCTTGGTCCAGCCGAACACGCTCCCGTAGAACTCGGCCGCCGCCTCCGGGTCGGACGTCATCAGCTCGTGCCAGTTGCCGTGGCCCGGAACGCTCTGGTCGTACGCACCGACTGTCGGGTTGGCCCCCTCCATGGGGGCAGGGGCGAGAATGCCGAACACGGCACCCTGCGGGTCAGCACACACCGCGAACCGGCCCGTGCCCGGGATGTCAGCGGGAGGCGCGATCACGGACCCGCCGGCCTTCGTGACCTCCGCGGCCTTGGCATCCGCGTCATCGACGGCCAGGTAGAAGGTCCAGTTCGGCGGCGCGCTGGTCTGGTCGCCCACGTCCATGAGGCCCGCGACCCCGTTGCCGTCGTGGTCGTTGGCGAGGCGGTAGTCCATGCCCTCCATGCCGGAGGGGACGATGGTCCAGGGCATGACACGGGCATAGAACTCGCTCGCGGCGTCCAGGTTGGAAGTGCCGAGTTCGTACCAGCAGGGCTGGCTGGAGTTTCGGGGATCGGTCATCGGAATGTTCCTCTCGATCACTGCCGCCGGCGGTCGCCGGCGACTCGCGTGTCGACGCTAAGACCGCGGCCAGGAAAACACAATCATCAGGGGAGACCGGGGAACGGGCTGACTAGTCGCTGCGCAGGGTGAGCGGATCCCGGCGGCAGACTGTGAGGAAGTGGCGTCCCAGAGGGCACGGGTGAGCCTTCCCGCACTTTCGCCGCGCGCGTCGACGCTCGCCGATGGCACCATCTAGCCGGGGACGATGGTGACGGCGTCGATCCCGTTCGAGTTGTCCGTCGCCGGATCACGGTTCAGGAACGAGATCGTGGTGCTGGCCGAGCTCGCCGTGAAGCTCACGCTGACCTCCTGCCAGACCAGTACGCCCTGGCCGGCCCCGAGCGCGTTCGTCACCGTTCGTACAACCTGGCCGTTCACGCTCACGTCCACGGAGCTCGTGGTCCCGAAGATGCCGCCCGGATTCACGACGTTGCCCAGCTGGAAACGTACTGTGTACCGAGCGCTGGACCTTGTCGCAATGGTTTGGGTGATCCCCGTCGCCGTGTTGCTGAGTCCGGTGAGATCCAGCCACTGGGCGCCGTCCGCCGCTGGGAAACGCAACCCATCCTGGTGGTAGCCCGTGCTGACAGCGGCGACGTTTCCCGAAGCACCCACGACCTGCCAGCCGGGTAGCGGCGTCGTCGATGTGAACAGGGTGAAGGCATCGACGGGGACGACAGGAAGCTCGAAGCTGCCGTTGACCACGATGGGGGCAGGCGCGCTGGGCGCGGAGGATGTGGGCGCGGCAAGGTTGCGAGTGCTCGTCGGATCGGCGGCCGCCGTCTTTCCTGGGGTGACGCCCGAGCATGCCGTGAGAACGGTGAGCGCTAGTGACAGCCCGACCAGCAGCGACCGGAACCTGCGGTGACCCTCTTGAAGGTGACCGTGGTGAATCTGAGTGACGACCACATCCGACCCCCTGGCTTCTCCTGTGTGGGAGGCCGCCGGGACCTCGTGCGAGAGACAGATCCTGTCGACGAGGTCCCAGCAGGTCCTAGAGGCTCTCGAGCCCGTACGGGAGCCGCATCGCGTCGTCGAAACGTGCCCCGGCAGGGTTGGACGCCTGGGCCATGAAGACGAGAAGGGCTAGAGGACCCACGGTAGGGATGAGGGCGAGCAGGTACATCCAGCCGCTCTGGTTGGCGTCGTGCAGTCGACGGACGCCCAAGGACGTGGCAGGGACGATCACCGCAAGGAACACCAGCCCCGACGCGGCGTACAGCGCCATGCCTGTTAGAGCCA
>JACRAA010000467.1 GCA_016213595.1 Actinomycetota bacterium
CGTCGCCCTCGGCGACTACAGCACCGGCTACACCGCCTCGGTGCGCAGCCTGGGCACGCTCAGCCTCGTCCACGTCTGGAACGTGGCGGCAGGGATCGACCGGGCCTACATCGTGTCCGGCACCTCGGTGTCGCCGGTCCAGCTGCCCTCCGGGTCCACGGTGTTCGACGCGTTCCGCGGCGGCTCCCCGTACCTCATCCTGCAGGACGCCAACAGCGTGCCGAGCGTGTCGACCGTCGCTCTCGACGGCTCGTTGACGCCCTCGTTCGCGATCCCGACGACCACGACGGCCGCGCCACAGCTCCTCGCAGTGGCCCCCGACCGGGTCGTGGGCGCCGACTCCCGCGACGGCTCCGTGGTGCTCCCCGTCTGGTCCCGAAAGGTCTCCGCGGGCGGGTTCCTCCCGGAGACCTCCCTGCCTCCCCGAGCGACGGGCCTGACTGCGTCAGCGGGACGAACCGCGGTCGTGGGACCTGCCGGAGTGAACGTGTACGACCGCGGCGTCCTCCAGCGCGCGTTCGGTGACCAGGGCGTGGTCACCGATGTGAACCTGAGTGGCCCGTACGTCGCAGAGCTCCTCGTCGACCCGGTCACGCACGACATCTCCACGAAGGTCAGCAAGGCGGACGGCACGGGCGCGTCGACGATGGCGGACTGGCCCGTGGACCTGTTCGGCTCCCAGTACGTGACCGCCTGGCGCGACTCCCTGGACAGCGGTTCGCTGCACGTCGTCGTCCAGGACCTGACGGGAGCGACGAAGACCAGCACGTACGACCTCCCCGCCGGTACAGCCGCCTGCTACCCGAGCAGCGTGTGGGGGTCGAGGGTCGCGCTCGTCTGCTCCGGAAGCTCCAGCGTGTACGACTACATGGCGCCCACCTTGATCGACACGAAGGCCGGCACGGCCGAGGCGCTGGGGGACGGGTACGCGATCCTCCACACGGCCAGCGACGACGTCCTGTGGAACCTGGCGGCCAAGACGACGACCTCCCTGGGGTGCAGCGGCACCCAGCCCATCAGCACGGACGGGGTGGGCCACGTCGCCTGCTCCACCAGCACGAATCTCGTCTGGCAGGACTACTCCTCCCTGTCGACGTCAGCTCCTCGCCTGCTGGGCATCCTGGCGACCCCGACGGCGGCGTTCTCGGAGCCCGGCGCCACGTGGAGCCTGGCCATGGACACGACGAAGGCTCTGGCTGCCGGGTCCGTGGTCATCACCAACGGCCTCAAACCCGCCACCACCGTCCGCACGCTGCCCGTCACGGCCTCCCCCGACGGCTCCGTGCGTGTGACGTGGGACGGGCTCGACGACAGCGGCAAGCCGGTGCGGCCGAGCACCTACACGTACACGCTCACCGCGGCCGGTGCTGACGGCAGTGGCGCTCCCGTCACGGTCACCGGCTCGGGACCAGCGTCGGGCACTGTCACCGTGACTGCGGGCTCGACGCTCGGCATGACGGCAGGCGGCTTCAACACCCTCGCCCCGTACCGCCTGCTGGATACGCGGGTCACGGGTCCCGCACTCGGCTCGAACCAGACCCGGTCGCTGAAGGTCACCGGCGTCGGCGGCGTCCCCACCACCGGCGTGGCCGCCGTCGTCCTCAACGTCACCGTCACCGAGACCACCACCAACGGCTACCTCACCGTCTCCCCCACCGGCACCCCCCGCCCCGTCGTGTCCAACCTCAACTGGACCGCCGGCACCACCATCCCCAACGCCGTCACCGTCAAGGTCGGCACCGGCGGCAGCATCGACCTGTTCCAGTCCGGAGGCACCGGCACCGCCCAGGTCATCGTCGACGTCGCCGGCTACTACATCGACGGCACCCCCACCGCCAATGGCGCCTTCACCTCCCTGAGCCCCAACCGGATCCTCGACACCCGCACCAACGGCGGCCCCCTCGCCACCTACGGCACCCGCACCCTCCAGATCACCAGCCCCAACGGACCCGTCCCCACCGGCGCCGGCGCCGTCGTCCTCAACGTCACCGTCACCAACACCACCAGCAACGGCTACCTCACCGTCTACCCCACCGGTAGCAGGCTCCCCACCGCCTCCAACCTCAACTGGACCCCCGGCCTGACCATCCCCAACCTCGTCACCGTCCAGCTCAGCACCACCGGATCCGTCACCATCTACCAGTCCGGACCCGGCACCGCCGACGTCATCGTCGACGTCGCCGGCTACTACAACGGCGGCATCGCCACCCTCCCCGGCACCTTCTACCCCCTGCCCCCCGCCCGCGTCCTCGACACCCGCACCAGCTCAGCGGTGAGCCCCGGCGCCGACGCGAGGCTCGACACGAATGCCGGAGTGGGCGGGATCCCCACGACGGGAGTAGCAGCTCTCGTCCTCAACACGACGGTGACCGACACCAGGGCAGCCGGGTTCCTGACCGTCTATCCAGGACTCATGGGGATGCCGCTCGCCTCGAACCTCAACTGGTCGTGGGCGGGGACGACCATCCCGAACCTCGTCACCGTGGCCCTGGGCGTCGACGGGTACGTGAACTTCCGCAACGGCTCCGGCGGCACCATCCAGGTCATCGCCGACACCGCCGGCTACTACATCAGCTACTGAACGGCCACGGGACCGGCGCAGAAGGGGGAGCCCTCCGCACGGGTCAGGCCCGACGGCGCTCCTGGCTCATGAGATGCACGATCAGCGGGTCCACCTCGTCGTGGGTCGGCACGTCCGGAGCGCCGGTGTAGCACGAGGGGTCGAAGTCCTTCGACGGAGCCGACCTGGGCATCGGCGACTCGAGGTAGGCACGTGCGGCGGGTCCCACGAAGCGGTGCTCCCTGCGGTACCAGCCCGGGTCGAAGTACGGGTTGGGCCAGCGTCCCTCGAGGTCGCCCGCCTTCTGGTAGTGGGCCAGCGGGTTGACGCCGGCCACCGAGACGTCGGGGTTGTGGCTGAGGTAGAACGCGCTGTCGAAGAACGGGTGGGGAGACCGGCCTTCGTTGCCGCCGACCGCGACGAAGTGCTCCGCCTGCTCGAGCCTGCTCATGCCTTCGAGATCAGGGTTGTTGGCCGCGTACCACTCCGGGTCGAACAAGGGGCTCGGGCTCCGTCCGGCGTCGGCCCCGGTCCTCAGGTAGTCGAGGAGGAGCTCCTTGCGGTCCCCGCGGATGCCGTACGTCCGTGCGTACCACCCCTCGTCGAAGATCGCCTGTACGGGGCTGCTGGTCGGGTCGACCCGTCGCCGCAGCCTCGCCACCGTGGTGCGCAGCCGGCCGTACGCCCCGCGGCTGAAGCCCGGCGGGACGGCGTTGACCGCCCGGGCGATGATCCCCAGCCTGCTCATCGTGATGTCGGTGGCGGCGAGGCGCTTGCGCACGTAGTGCAGCTCCTCGCCCTTCCGCCGCGCCTCCTCACGGGCCTCGCCCAGCTCCCGCTCCACCTCGTCGAGACGCTGCTGGACAGCCGCCAGGTGGGGTCCGTCGGTCGCCCAAGGCGTCGGGACCGCCGCGCCGAGCCGTGCGTACGCGGAACGGACGAGGTCGGCGAGCTCACCGTCGTCCTGCAGCTCGACGAGAGCGCGGACCTTGGGCGGCACGTTCGGGCCGACCGCCACGACGCCCAGGCCATTGCAGTGTGTGAACCCGAACGTGGGGTACGTGGCCTTGAGCTCGTCCCAGTAACGGTGGACGCCGAAGCCGCGCTCGTGGACGACGATGTCGTGGAGGACCATGACGCCCCGGTCGGACAGCGCCGAGAGGTACGTCTCGACGTCCTCCTTGACGTCGTCGTAGAAGTGGCGGCCGTCCACATGGATGAGGTCGACCGACCCGTCGGCGAACTGCGGCCTCGCCTCAGCGAAGGTGGCCCGCACGAGGTGTGCCCTGTCGGGGTAGTCGCGCTCGACGACGGCTCGTACGGACTCGTACACGCTGTTGTCGTACTCGCCCGAGTGGACGTCGCCCTGCCAGGTGTCGACGGCGTAGAGGTCGGTGTCGAGGCCAAGTGCCTTGGCCGCTTGGCAGAACGCGAAGAAGGAGTAGCCGTTGTGGGTTCCGAGCTCGACGACCGACGAGGGTCGCAGGGCGTCGACGAGCCAGAACGCGAACGGTGCGTGCTCGGCCCACGCGGTGAGGCAGAGCTCCTCGACGGGCCAGAACGAAGCCTTCGACAGGAAGTCGTTGAGACTCGCCTTCGGCATGTGTTCCTCCAGGGAAACGGGCTGAGGGACAGCGTAGCCGTCGACCTGTACCTCGCACCGTGCGCGCCGTCGCAACGGGCCACCCTGTGCGGACACCCGAGGGGATCGTCGGTGGGGCCACCCCGCCCCACCGCCGGGCCAGGCCCGGTGTCAACGTGAGGTGAAGGGTACAGCCACTTTTCCGGACCCCGTGCGGGCGGGGCATAGTCTGCGGCGCGACCGCGATGAGCAGGCGAAGGCCTGTCCCGAGTCGAAGGGAACGCCGTGCAGACCATCACCCGCGCACTGCTCCGAGCCATGAGGAGGCCCAGGCTGTCCGTCCGCGACGCGATGGTCCTGGTCCTGGCAGCCGTCCTCGCCGTCGGCACGCTCGCGTTCTCCCCCGCCAAGGCGTACGCGGCGGTGCCCGAGGTCCGCAGCGCCTTGCACGCCGGTGTCGACGCCTCCGGCCCGTTCGCGGTCTTCGGGTCCACGGTGCTCTTCGGGACGAGCCGTTCCACGAACACCGGTGGCACCTGGTCCGGGGACGCGAAGCTGTCCGCGTCGACCTGGCAGATGGCCGTCAACGGCACGTTCGTGGGCTACTCGGTGGCGGGCAGCACGTACACCGCCGTCGTCTACAACGCCTCCACCGGCGCTCAGACCACCTACCCGCTGCCGGGGATGACGGCGCCGCCGGCGAGCATGAGCAGCTCCTGGGCACTGTCCGGGAGCGGTGTCGCGTACAGCGCGTACAACTTCGTGAGCGGTGGCTCCCCCATCGCCCTCACCCCGCCCGCGGGGCCCATGTCGAACCCGGCGGCCCAGCTGACCCCGTCACAGAAGGTCCTGTGGACGGGGTCGAACGGCACGAACCAGCCCGCGTACGCGGTCGCGTCCAGCCCCTCCGCGACACCCACCGCCTGGCTGTCTCTCGACGGCGTCAAGGGCGCCGTCGCCACCCCGGAGCAGCTCGTGTACGTGCGGGCCACCACCTCGTACTTCGAGATCTGCTCCCGCCAGCTCTCCGACCTCACGGGGGGCGAGTACTGCGCCCCGAAGGTCTCCGGGTCGTTCGACTTCGTCGACGCGCAGTTCTCCAGCTTCGCGCTGTGGACCCTGGTGAACGTCCGGATGGTGTCCGGCTCCAGCAGCACGTACGCCGCCTACATCTGGAGCGGGTCGGGCGCGACGAAGATCGCCGTCCCGTCGGGCTCCTACATGGACATGCCCAGCTCGGCGGGCGCCGACACGTACGGGGACACGCCCTACGCGCTCTTCCGTGACGCGACCACGCTCCCGACGATCCAGCGGGTCAACGCCGACGGTGGCCTGACCGCCGGCTTCCCGCTGCCGACCACTCCCGCCGCCGCTGTCGGCTACCTCTCCGTCGCGCCCGACCGCGTCGTCGGCGCCGACAGCCGCGACGCAGCCCTCCAGCTCCAGACCTGGACCCGGACCGTGTCGGGGGCAGGCTTCGGGAGCGAGACCCTGCTGCCCGTGCGCGCGTCGGGGCTCAAGGCCTCGGCCGCTCGTACCGCCGTCAGCGGACCGGCCGGCCTGTCCCTGTACGACAGGGGGGCGGCCCGCGGTACGTTCACCGACCCTCGGCTCAGCCAGCTGAGCGGGCCGTACGTCATGCGCCAAGGGTGGAACGCGACAGCATCCAGCGCCCAGAGCGACATCGTGACGGTCGACAACACCCCGGTGGGGACGTTCCTCGGCGCCTCCGGAGCGCTGTTCGGCTCGGAGTACGTGTCCTGGAAGCCGGACCCCACGAACGTGAACTCCGCACGCGTCGTCACGACAGACCTCACCGGTCGAGCCGCGGCGCAGAGCATCACCCTCGACCCGACCACCCCAACGGCCGACTGCCTCGCGGGCCGGGTGTGGAGCAGCATGCTGTTCCTGACGTGCGGGACGTCGAGCCTGAGGGTGTACGACCTCGCGACGGGTAACAAGGTCAACTCCCTCGCCGCCCCCAGCGGCCAGTTCGTCAACCTCACCGACGTGGGTGACGGGTACGCGATCGTGACGTTCAACAACATCGACTACAACCTGTGGAATGTCTCGCAGGGCAGCCTCACGCCGCTGACCGACTGCACGAACGACGCCACGTCCGACGGCGTCGGCCACGTAGCCTGCTCGTCGTCCAGCCAGCTGATCTGGCGCGACTTCTCCTCGCTGTCCACGAGCCCGCCACGCCTGCTCGGCATCATGGCGAGCAGTACGGCCGACTTCTCGAACGGCGCCGCGTGGAGCATCGACATCGACACGACGAAGCCCCTGGCGGCGGGCAGCCTGACGATCTTCAGGGCCGGCAGTGCCACGCCGATCCGCACCTTGGCCACACCCGCGTCCACCGACGGCTCGATCCGGGGGATCAGCTGGAACGGCCTCGACGACAAC
>JACRAA010000473.1 GCA_016213595.1 Actinomycetota bacterium
GCAAAAGATCGAATCGCCGTCCGCCAGCTCCGCCGCCGCGTTGATCTGAGGATAGTTTGGATTCACCTTGATCCATGGCGTTCCGGTCGTGAATCCGGCATGGGGGGTCGCATCCCACTGCATCGGCGTCCGCGCGTTGTCGCGGGACCCCCGGGCCAGACCCGGCAGTACGGTCTCTGCCGTCATCCCCAGCTGTACCGCCTGGTGGAGGTACCCCAGCGTCTCGATGTCGCGGAAGTCACCCTCGGCCTCGAACGGGTAGTTCGTCATGCCGAGCTCTTCGCCCTGGTAGACGTACGGCGTGCCGCGCTGCATGTGGAGCACGGTCGCCAGCGTCTTCGCGCACGCCTCGCGGAACCGCGGCGAGTCGTCGCCCAGCCGGCTGACGCTGCGCGGCTGGTCGTGGTTCTCGAGGTACAGCGAGTTCCAGCCGCGGCCGATGCCCTTCTGCCACCGGGTCACGTTCTCCTTGTAGTCGAGCCACGGCCAGGGCTTCGGGTCGAACCGTCCGCTCGGGCCGTTGTCGAGCATCACGTGCTCGAACTGGAACACCATCGACAGCTCACCGGTTTCGGGATCGGTGTACGAGGCTGCCTTCTCCAGCGTCGTACCCGGCATCTCGCCGACGGAGATGAGGTTCTTGCCCGCCAGCACCCGCTCGTGCATCTCGCCCAGGAAGTCGTGGAGCCGTGGACCGTCGGCGATGAGGCTCAGGTCGTAGCACAGGCCGGTGCCCGGCGTCTCCGGACCGTCGGCGAGCTCCGGCTTCGAGATGAGGTTGATGACGTCCATGCGGAAGCCGTCGACTCCGCGGTCGAGCCACCAGCACATCATGTCGAAGACCGCGGTACGCACCTCAGGGTTCTCCCAGTTGAGGTCCGGCTGCTTGCGGCTGAACAGGTGCAGGAAGTACTCGCGGCTCTGCGGGTCGTACTGCCAGGCGGGGCCTGAGAAGAAGGAGCCCCAGTTCGTGGGCTCGGCACCGGGCGTGCCGGGCTCGTGGCCCTCGCGCGGTGGACGCCACCAGTACCAGTCGCGCTTCGGGCTCTCCGGGTCGCGGGAGCTCTCGAACCAGGGGTGCTCGTCGGAGGTGTGGTTGACCACGAGGTCCATGACGAGCTTGATGCCCCGGTCGTGCAGCTCCTCGATGAGCTTGTCGACGTCGTCCAGCGTGCCGAACAAGGGGTCGATGTCCTGGTAGTCCGAGATGTCGTACCCGTTGTCGTCCTGCGGCGAGGTGAACACGGGCGACAGCCACACCACGTCGACGCCGAGCATGGACAGGTAGTCGAGGTGGCCGAGGATCCCCCGGATGTCGCCGACGCCGTCGCCGTTGGCGTCGGCGAACGAGCGGGGATAGATCTGGTAGACGACGGCGCTGCGCCACCACTCGTCGGGACGCGCGTCACGGGCACTTTGAACGATCGATGTCACGCCCGGAATTCTTCCGTCCCTCGCGACCCCCTCGCAACGTTTCCGGGCGATCCGTGCGAACAACTCCTAGGGGCGGATGTCGGGGAGGAAGCGCACCGGGATGTCGACGTAGCGCTCATGGTCCCAGGGCCGGGTCCAGCCACCGGCTTCGAGGACGGCGTCGAGGACGTAGGCACTGAAGCCCCACACGTACAGCGTCTCGCCCTGGATGCCCGGGTCGGGGACCTCGAAGCCGGGGCCCGTACGTCCGGTGGAGTGCCGCCACGAAGAGCGGTTCTCCGGCGCGACAAGGAAGGAGACCGGTACGCGCAGCACCTGCGCCACCTCGCCCGGCTGGGGCTCGAGCTCGCCCGTGCCCGGCCAGTACGCCACGACCGCATGCACGTGGAACTGGGACACCGGGATCCGGGCCGCGGGCAGCCGCCCCAGCACGACGACCGAGGAGCGGTCCAGCCGTACCTCCTCCCAGGCCTCGCGCAGGGCGGCCGTCTCGGCCGACTCGCCGGGGTCCACAGCCCCACCCGGGAACGCGATCTGGCCCGCGTGCTTGCGCATCCCCGCTGCCCGTTCGATGAGCACGAGCTCCGGGTCCTCGTCAGGGGTCAGCAGCACGAGCACGGACGCCTCACGGCTGGTCCCGATCTCCTCCCGGCCGAAGCGCCGCGTACGGAAGGCCTCGGACAGGACGCCGTCGTCGCCCAGCCGTGCCGCGAGGGCCGCCAACGGCGCAGGGACGCCGCCATCCTGACCGTCAGCGAGCGTCACACGGTGACCTTGAGGTACTCGGCGGTCAGCTGGCGGATCTGGTCCACCGAGCCGAACGCGCCCACGTGGTGGTAGACGATGACGCCGTTCGCGTCGATGAACAGTGAGTGGGGCAGCGAGCTGAGCCCCAGGGGTGACAACGACACCTTGTCCGGGTCGTACAGCTGCATGTACGTCCAGCCCTCGATCGCCGCGAACTCCATCGCGTAGTCCTCGCGGGGGTCGTTGCCGTCGATGCCGACCATCGTCACCTTGCCCGCTGACAGCTTGAGGAACTCGCGGATGTCGGGCGCCTCCGCACGGCACGGCGGGCACCACTGCGCCCAGAAGTTCACGATCAGCGGTCCTCGGAGCGCGCCGAGCCGCACCGACGTCCCGCCACCCAAGCAGGCCAGCTCGACGTCCGGCAGTCCTCCCTTGACGGCGGGCGCCGGGCCCGACGCCGTGCAGTCCGGGATCCCCGCGGAGCGTCTGAGGGCGACCAGGTCGACCGGTGACGGCGTCGCCGTCGAGGACCGCGGCGACAGGACGGGGGGGCCGTTGGCAGGGGTCGGCTCCCGCACCGTACAGCCGGCGAGCGCGGACAGGACCGCGACGAGGACGACCAGGAGGCGCCTCATGCCCGTGGCTCCCTCATCAGCTTGCCCGCCTTCTCCGGCGACGTCTCGCCGATACCAAAGGACGGGCAGAGCGTGGCCACCGGGCAGACGCCGCACGCCGGCCTGCGCGCGTGACAGCAGCGCCGGCCGTGCCAGATCACACGGTGCGACAAGGCCGTCCACGACGACGGCTCGAAGAGCGCGGCGACATCGGACTCGACCACGACGGGATCCTCGGATGCCGTCCAGCCGAAACGCCGGCTGAGGCGCAGCACGTGCGTGTCGGTCGTGATGCCAGGAACC
>JACRAA010000474.1 GCA_016213595.1 Actinomycetota bacterium
ATCGGCGGCAGCCGCTTCCCCTCGACCCGTACGACGGCGGTGCGGGGGTCGACCTTGGTGCCGAGCCGCGTGATCACCTCGCCGTCCACCTCGACCAGCCCGTCGAGCATGAGCTCCTCGCACTTGCGCCGGCTGGCGACGCCGGACTGCGCGAGCAGCTTCTGGAGGCGGATCAGGCCGTCCTCGTCGACCTCGGGGCGGTGCGAGGCGGGCTGCGGGTTGTCCGGCTGGTCGTGCGGCCTCATCGGTTGCTCATGTCGGTTCGGTCCCGCCGTCGGGCTCGGTGCCGGCACCACTGTGGGGCGAGGCGTGGTGGGCGGGTGCGGGTACGGCGACCGGCGCTGCGTCGGTGGACGGCGCTGCTTCGGGCGGCGCCTCGACGCCCGCCACGCTCGCGAGCTCGTCCTCGAGGTCGTCCATGTCGGGCAGGTAGGGCGCGAGCTCCGGCAGCTCGTCGAGCGAGGTGATGCCGATGCGCTCCAGGAAGTAGGAGGTCGTCCGGTAGAGGTTGGCGCCGCTCTGCTCGTCCTGGCCCGCCTCCTCGACCAGCCCGCGCGTCAGGAGGGTGCGCATCACGCCGTCGACGTTGACGCCGCGGATCGCCGAGACGCGGGCCCGCGAGACGGGCTGCTTGTAGGCGACGACCGACAGCGTCTCCAGGGCGGCCTGCGTCAGGCGCGCCTGCTGGCCGTCCAGGACGAACGACTCGACGACCGCAGCGAACTCGGGGCGCGAGTAGAAGCGCCAGCCGCCGGCGACGGGCCGCAGGTCGAAGCCGCGGCCCTGCTCGGCGTACTCGGCTGCGAGCGACTCGAGCGCCGCCTCCACGTCGCTCACCGGGTGGCCGACGACCGAGGCCAGCCGCACCTTGTCGAGCGGCTCGTCGCTCACCATCAAGATGGCCTCGAGAGCCGGGCGCAGCTCAGCGACGGCGACCGACAGCGTGTCGACGTCGTCGACGGTCTCGGGGCTGGTCTCGAGGCTGGTCTCGAGGCTGGTCTCGGGGCTGGTCTCGGGGGCGGCGGGTGCCTCAGGCACCTGGGTCTGGTCGGTCACTCGTCCGCTCCCCCGTCGTCTGTGGGCACCGCAGCATCATCGTCGGCCGGGTCCGCGCCGTCGAATTCGTCGGTGATCTCGATGTCGCCCTCCTCGGCGCCCGTCCAGCGGACGGTCAGCTCACCCAGCGGGCTCACCTGGTCGAACGACACGGCTCCCTCGCGGAACAGCTCGAGCAGCGACAGGAACCGGGCGACGGTGGTGAGGCGGTCGGGTGAGTCGCCGCAGAGCGCGCGGAAGGTCATCGTCCCGCTGCGCCGGAGCCGGTCGGCCACGAGCTGGGCCTGTTCGCGCACGCTGACCTTGGCCGCGTGGATGTGGTGCAGCGAGACCTCCAGCACCGGCTTGGGCTCCATGGCCCTCGCCGCGAGCTGGGCGAACTGCTCGAGCCCGATGCCGATCAGCACCTCCGGCAGGAGCGTCGCGAACCGCTCCTCGAGGCCCACCGCGCGCGGATGGCGCCGCGACTCGGACGCGAGCCGCTCCTCGAAGACCGCCGCGACCTGCTTGAACGCGCGGTACTGCATGAGGCGCGCGAAGAGCAGGTCACGCGCCTCGAGCAGGGCGAGGTCCTCCTCGTCCTCGACGTCGCCCTGCGGCAGCAGCCGGGCCGCCTTGAGGTCGAGCAGCGTCGCCGCCACGACGAGGAACGACGTCGTCACCTCGAGGTCGTAGATGCCGCCGAGGTTCTTGACGTGCGCGATGAACTCGTCGGTGACCTGCGACCGCGCGACCTCGGTGATGTCGAGCTGGTGCTTGGCGATCCGGCCCAGCAGCAGGTCGAAGGGTCCCTCGACGTTGTCGAGGTGCACGCCGAAGGCGGGCGCCTCACTTCCGGGCTCGAGGACGGCAGCGCCGGCGAGAGTGGTGGGCTCGGAGCTCACTCGTCGAGCAGCCGCTGCACCAGGGCGCTGTCGGTGCCCTGCGCCTCGAGGTCGGCCAGCACCAGGGCGAGCGCCTCCCGCACGAGGCGGCCGCGGTCGACGGCCAGGCCGTGGTGGCGACGCAGCGTCAGCCGGGCGTGCTCGATGTCGAGCAGCTCGTCCGCGGTGACGTAGACCGTCATCTTCTCGTCGTGACGCACGCGACCGCTGGGACGCTTCGGGGCGGGCTCGGTCGCCTCGGTCTCGTCAGCCACGGCCCGGACGCGGCGCGGACGCTGCTCCGGAGCAGGCGGCTCGGTGTCGGAGGTCGGCCGGAACAGGTCGTCCGCGGCCGGCATGCTCGGGCGGCGGGCCACCGGGTGAGCACCTCCTTGGCCAGCTGGCGGTAGGCACTGGCGCCGGTCGACGAGGAGGCGTAGGACGTGATGGGCTCACCGGCGACAGTGGCGTCGGAGAACTTCACGGTGCGGCGGATGACGGTGTGGAAGACGGTGTCCCCCCAGGCCGAGACCAGCCGCTCCATCACCTCACGGCTGTGGAGCGTGCGCCCGTCGAACATCGTGCCGAGCACGCCGTCGATCTCGAGCCTGGGGTTGAGCCGCTCGCTGACCTTGTCGATCGTCGTCTTGAGCAGGGCCACGCCGCGCAGCGCGAAGTACTCGCACTCGAGCGGCACGATGACGCTGTGGGAGGCGGTCAGGGCGTTGACGGTCAGCAGGCCGAGCGAGGGCTGGCAGTCGATCAGGATGATGTCGTAGTGCTCGAGCGCCGGGGCGAGCACCCGCTGGAGGGTCTGCTCGCGGGCCACCTCGTGCACCAGCTGCACCTCAGCGGCCGACAGGTCGATGTTGGAGGGCAGCAGGTCCATGCCCTCGATGCCCGACCCGACGATGACGTCGGCGAGCTGCGTCTCGCGGTCCATCAGCAGGTTGTAGATGGTCGAGGCCATCTCGTGGGGGTTGAGCCCCAGCCCGACCGACAGCGAGCCCTGCGGGTCGAAGTCGACGAGCAGCACCTTGCGACCGAGCTCGGCGAGCGAGGCGCCGAGGTTGATCGTCGAGGTGGTCTTGCCGACGCCGCCCTTCTGGTTGCACATCGAGATCACGCGAGCGTTGCCGTGGCTCTTCACCGGGGCC
Organism: Actinomycetota bacterium; assembly: GCA_016213595.1. Lineage (GTDB taxonomy): Bacteria > Actinomycetota > Actinomycetes > Propionibacteriales > Propionibacteriaceae > Fen-668. The sequence goes on from JACRAA010000474.1 coordinate 3,077, forward strand.
GGCTCCGGGAAGTGCGGCATCGGCCGGCCGGTCGGGCCCATGGGGGCGTCGAGCGCCGTCGCGCCGGTCGCGGTCACGATGGGCTCCTCGACGGTGCTGCGCTCGAAGGGCAGGGTCGCGGCGGGCTCGTTGCGGGGGAACGTCGACGGTGCGGGCGTGTTGCGAGGTCGGTACATCGGCGGC
>JACRAA010000460.1 GCA_016213595.1 Actinomycetota bacterium
CTCTCGCCGGCACAGACGGCGTCGTCGCCACCCTGCGGTTGCACTGGCCCGGTCTGGTGCTCGGCGACGACCCTGTCGGCGACCTGGCCGCGGCCGCACGCATCCCGCGGCGCCTCGGACTACTGGCGGTACGGGCTGACGGGCACGCCGTCGGGCTGTGGGACGGCGCCTCGGTCACCGAGTCGAGACGGCGAGGCCACTACGTACAGTCGCGCACCGCAGCGGGCGGCTGGTCACAGCAGAGGTTCGCGCGAAGGCGGGAGAACCAGGCCAAGGCGGCGTACGAGAAGGCGGCCGGCGACGTCGCCGAGATCATCGAACCGGTCGCCGCCACCCTCGACGGGCTCGTCGCCGCAGGCAACCCCGCGGCCCTCAAGGCTGTCCTCGGCGACCGGCGATGTCGCCGTACGGCCGCGCTCGCAGCAGCGGTCCCGCTCCCCCGGCTCGAGCTGCGCGACACCTCGCGTGAGTCGCTGACCGACCTCGCCGTACGGATGCTGTCCGTGTCCATCACGATCGAGGGGCAGGACGAGCCGTAGGCGGCCGCAGGCGGGCCTCGCTGATGGCCCCGGAGCCGCCGGCGGTCCTACCGGCGCGCGGCCGCCACCAGACCTGCGAGCAGGGCAAGCACGAGGGCGCCGGCGAGTGCCCAGCGGGTGCCGTTGCCGAAGAGGTCTGCGGGGGGGCCCGGCTTGGCTGCCGGTGTGGCCGCGACCGCGTCCGCGGGGGTGGCCGACGGGCTCGGGGACGCCGGGCTCGAGGCGGACGCCGAGGGCGAGGCAGCCGACAGAGGTACGGAGATGACGGTGGTGCCGGTTCCCTGGCCGAGCAGGTACGACTGCCCGTCGAGGGAGCCGGTGATGCCGCGTCCGTCTGCCGCGGCGCCCACCGGCAGGCTGCTCCGGGTGGCCAGGCTGGTCGGGTCCGTGACGAGCACGCCCTCGGCGGTGCGCAGGACGACAGCAACCCGGGTCGGGTCGTAGTAGCCGCCCGTCACGCCGGCGCTCAGCGTCGCCACCTTGGTGAGCTTGTTGCTCCCGGACAGCGACGGCTTGGCGGGCGCCCGGTACACCCGTCCGGACGTGGACACGACGGAGAACTGGGAGTGGGGAGCCACGATGAGCGCCGCAGCGGTCTGACCCGACTCCGGCAGGAGGAACGTGTACACCTGGTACGGCAGCGAGCCGCTCACCACGAGGCTCGACAGCGTCAGGTACGACAGGCGGAGCGTGCTCCCCGTGGTGCTCCTGTCCAGCACGTACAGGGTCTTCGTGTCGTACCCCACGGCAAGGACGCCGGCGGTCGACTGCGGGTACGTCAGGACCGCGAGGACGCGGCCGTCGCTGCCGATCGCGAACACGGAGGTCTGCTTGTCCGGCGTCGAGGGGGCGGTCCAGTACAGGTGGTGGTCCTGGTCCGTCGCGAGCCCGACAGGGGCCTTGATCCGGGCGTCGGAGATAGTCAACGACGATGCGTCCCCGAAGGCGGGCTGGACGCCGAGCACACACAGCAGGAACAGCGCGCTCAGCAGGCGTGCGGCGCGACGGAGGGCAGGCACGGGCCGCAGCCTATGCCCGTCAGTGCAGCAAGGCGCTCAGCAGGACCACGACGACCAACGCGGCGAGCACCGAGCTCACGATGATCCGCCGTGTCCGAGGTGTCACGTCCCCACCCTACGAGGTCGCGTACGACAGCCGTGGCGAGGATTGCCTGCCGACCGGCGTGGCCGGGGTTACGTTAGGGCCGTGGCCCAGATCCAGCCGGGACGGTCGGACACCGCGCGCGGCGTACAGCTCTGGGCGGTGAGCATCACCGACGTGCGGTCACTGTTCCACCCGACCGCCGAGACGGCCGACGCGCTGCGCAGCGACGTGCCGTTCCACGTGGCCAGCCCATACCGTCCGAGCCGGTTCCTGCCGTTCCTCAGGCGTGACCCGGGAGCCCCCGTGCTCGCCCCCGACTCCCCGCTCCCGGCTGATGTCGACAACCTGCTCCACGGCCACTACGTACCGCCCGAGCGCCTCGCCGCCAGCTGGCAGATCGTCACGCACTGGCTCGACCGGCTCGCCGCCGGGACGCTCAGGGTCGACCTCGACCGGACCGGTCGGGACGCCCTCGACTTCGACCTCGCCCGAGCCGGCGTGGCCGCGCACTTCGCGCTGCGCAACCTCTGGGCGCGTGACCCTGCGCTTCCCCTGAGGCCGGTCCCGGGCAGCGAGGTGGGCTACCAGAGGTACGGGGTCGCCGTCGAGCTCGGCGAGGCCTGGCGGTCGAGCATCGACGCTCTCGAGGGATCGGTGACGCTCGTCCGAGAGGTCGGCGACTGGCTGGCCCAGCTGCCGACCTGGTCCGAAGACGCCGAAGGGGCCGGTCGCCCGGCCCCCGACGTCTTCGCAGTCACGTACTCCTGACGGGCTACAGACCCATCCAGTGCAGGATGACGCCCTGCGCGAAGTACAGGAAGAACAGCACGGCGATCACCCACATGAGCGGGTGGACCTGCTTGGCCTTGCCGCGGACGAGCTTGATGATGGCGAAGAGCAGGAAGCCGGCTCCGATGCCGTTCGTGATCGAGTACGTGAACGGCATGAGCACCATCGTCGCGTACGCCGGGATCGACTCCTCGAGGTCGCGCCAGTCGAGCTCGGCGACCTGCTGCATCATGAGGAAGCCCACGAGGACGAGGACCGGAGCCGCCGCCTCGGAGGGAACCAGGTTCACCAGCGGGGCCAGCAGCAGCGCGACGAGGAAGCCGATGCCGGTGACGACCGACGCCAGTCCGGTACGTGCTCCCTCCCCGACACCGGACGCCGACTCGATGTAGCTGGTGTTCGACGAGACCGAGCCGAGGCCGCCGGCGATGGCGGCGAGCGAGTCGACGACGAGGATCTCCTGCATGTACGGGGGGTTGCCGTTCTTGTCGAGGAGACCGCCCTCGCTGCCGATCGCGAAGATCGTGCCCATCGTGTCGAAGAAGTCGCTGAGCAGCAGGGCGAAGATCGTCAGCAGCACGCTGAGGACGACCGTCGGACCGCCCTTGAACGCCCCGAACATGTCGACGCGGAACAGCAGGTGCAGGTTGGGGAGGTCCCACAGCTTCCCCGTGATGGCCGGCACGTTGAGCTGCCAGCCGGTCGGGTGGATGTTCACTCCGTCGTTGTACGGGCCGTTGTGCACCAGCGCCTCGAGGATGACGGCGACGATCGTCATGCCGACGACCGAGATGAGCATGGCGCCCTTGACCTTGCGCACGTACAGGATGATCAGGACGACGAGCCCGATGCAGAACACCAGCGTGGGCCAGCCGAAGAGGTTCCCGTTGACACCCAGGGTGACGGGCGTGCCCGTCCCGGAGCGTACGAAGCCGGAGTCCTTGAGGCCGATGAGGGCGATGAACAGGCCGATGCCGACACTGATCGCGATGCGCAGAGAGTGCGGGACGGCCTTGAAGACGGCCTTTCGGAAGCCGGTGAGCACGAGGATCGTGATGAGGATGCCCTCCCAGACCACGAGGCCCATGGCCTGTGCCCAGGTCATCTTGAGGACCAGGCTGGCGGCGAGGAGAGCGTTGATGCCGAGGCCGGTCGCCAAGCCGATCGGGAACCGGGCGTACACGCCCATGAAGATCGTCATGACTGCGCCGACAAGGGCTGTCGCCGCGGCGACCATGCCGATCGTGGCGCCGCTGTTGGAACCGGACACGACCCCGTCGACCATGAACGGCAGACCCGAGACCAGGTTGCCGTTGATGTCAGGCACCGTCCCGATGATGAGCGGGTTGAGAGCGATGATGTACGCCATCGTCACGAAGGTGACCAGACCGCCGCGGATCTCCGCACCGATCGTGGAGCCTCGTCGACTGATGGCGAAGTAGCGGTCAAGGGAGCTCCGCCGTGGCGGGAGCGAGGCGGCAGGCACGGTCGCTGCCTTCGGGGAGTTCTGCACCATGGCGCGCAGCCTAGGGACACCCCAGGGCCGTCCCTGACCCGGGGTCCTGTTTGTCCGTACAGTGGACACGTGGAAGACATCGTCCATCACGCTCTGGTTCAGGCGCCGGTCGAACCTCTCGACGAGGACGGCGTCGTGGCGTCCTACGTCGGGACCGTCGTGTCCGCCGTCTCGTCGCTCATCCTGTGGTCGCAGGTCGGCTGGCTGGCCGCCCGGAGCCAGGAGTGGTGGCTGTGGGTGGCGCTCACCGCAACAGGCAGCGGCGTGCTCTTCAGCGCCTACACCACGTACCGCAGACAGCGCCGGCTCTCGCCGGCTGTACGGACCTCAGTCGAACAGTGACGTCTCGTCGCTGAGCGTGTCCCAGAGCGCTTCGGGCAGCGGTGCCGCGGCCTCGGCGATGACGTCGGAGTGTGCGCCGCACCCGTGGTCGATGCTCACGACGAACCCGTCCGAGGGGGACTTCTCGTTCGCGCACGCACCGAAGGCTGCGCCGAGCGACCCGCGCAGGCGGATGAAGAAGGCACAGGTCCCACAGGGGGCAGGTGCGAGCCGCGACGACGGAGCGTCGGGTCCGTGGTCGCCCTCGTACCAGCGCTCCGCCGCGAGCGTACGGCCGAACTCGCTGAGGAGCCGCTCCCGACCGAGGCCGAGCTCGTGGACCACGGCGCGCGTGGCGACGGAGTCGTCGTCGGTCTCCGTGCCGCCGGTGTAGCCGGGGACGACCCGAGGGTCGTCGTCGCCGAGCGGTAGGAGCATCCCCGGCGCGAGGTCGTCGGGGCCGATGCGGTCGGCCCACGGGATCCACTCGGGCGCCAGGAGCGCGCCGTCGCCGGGCAGCAGGACGACCTCGTTGACCGTCGGGACCTTGGCACGTGCGGCGCGGACCAGCGTGACGGCCCAGTGCCAACCGATGTAGCCGGGGTGCAGGCACTCGAAGGCGTGGGTGACCAGCCGCTCGCCCTCGGCGGTCGCACCCAGGAACTCGCCGACACCGAAGTCTCCGGCGTCGTCCGCGGCCTCCTCGGCCGCGGCGCGTGCGAGGTCGACGGCCGCGGCGGTCACCGCGTCGAGCTTGCTGAGGGTCATTAGCGCATCATCCCATACCGGCCCATGCGCTCCGCATCATCCGCGACGTCCGCGTTCTCGTGGTTCTCGCGCCCGGGTCCTTCCCCCTGAACGTCGGCTAGAGCTCGAGCTCCTCAGCCACGGCGCGCAGCATCTGGGCCACTTTCTGTGCGGCCTTGCTGTCCGGGTGATGTCCACGCCGGTACGAGTTCGCGAGGTGGTCGAGCATCTTGATCAGGTCCTCGGAGATGACCGCCATCTGCTCGGGCGACTTGCGCTGGGCCTTGGACAGCGACGGGGGCATCTCGAGCACACGCAGCGAGAGCGCCTGCTCCCCCTTGCGCCCTTCGACCACGCCGAACTCCACCTTCTGTCCGGCCTTCAACGTCGTCACACCCGGAGGAAGCACGGAGGCGCGGACGTACACGTCGCCCCCCTCATCCTTCGTGAGGAAGCCGAATCCCTTCTCGGCGTCGTAGAAACGCACCTTGCCGACGGGCACACCGCCTCCTAGTCATCGTCTCGTCCGTATGGACGTTGCGTGCGCCAGCCTACCGAGGCGCACAGACGCGCGACAGCGGATTGGGATCTCGTCGTCCCGGGCGGCCTGACGAGCATGGGTAGCATGGCGTCGTGGCGACATGGGAGGACGGCCCCGAGTACGCGCCGGTCGACTGGCCGACCGCGTTCGTCGCTCCAGAGACCAGGCCCTTGAACAGCGACCCGCCGGAGCTCGACCCGTCCGCAGCTGCCCCCGTCGCGCCCCCCGAGCGGTACGAGCAGCCGAGGGAGCGCGTGCCCGCCCTCGCCGACCTCGTACCCGCCCCCGCTGAGACGCGGGACCCGGTCGAACCATTCCACGTCACCTCCGCGGTCATGACGGCCAGCTCCGCATGGGGGTCAGCCCACTCGACGCAGGCCGTCGCTGCCCCGGTGCCCCAGCCCGTGTGGACCCCGGAGCAGGCTGTGGCGAGCGCCTACCCGCCTCCGCAGCCCACCCAGGGCTTCCCGGCCCCAGGCACGCCGGAGTGGTTCGGGCCCGCGACGGTCCCCTTCGAGGCGAACCAGGTCCAGGTGCCGCTCACCGTGGGGACGGTCGCGGAGGGCGTGTCCTGGGGGCTGATCAACACGCTGCTGCTCGGCGGGGTCCTCTCTTACCTGTCACCCGTCCTCCTGCTCACCGCGTTCTTCCTCAGCGGGCAGGTGCGGTACCGACGACAGGTCATGCGGGTCGCGATCATCGTCGCGATGGCCATCGTCGTGGTCTCCGGTGCCGGCGCGATGGCGGGTGGCGCTGACGGGACGCTGGCGTGGGAGTCGATGGCCACCGCCTCCGTCTGGTGCTGCTGGCTGCTCATCGTCTTCGGCGTGGGCCTGTCGGTTCTCGCCATCCGCCGAGGCGAGCATCCTGAGTCGTGAGCTGCGACCTGAAGTTGAGGGTTTGCTCCTGGTGGTATCGGTTGAAAGTACTTGCGGCTAGCATGACCGCGTGCCTCGTCACTGGCAGGTACTGCTCATGGTCGCTCTGGGAGCCGGCGCGACCGTCATGGCTGTGCCCCGGGCCCTGAGCGGGATCGTCGCCGTACCCCAGGATGTGGAGTCGGGCATCTCCCGCTCCGTCGCCGCAACGCCCTCCTCCAAGCCGTCCACGGCGAAGATGCCCGTGTGGTCGGCTCCCACCCCCACGAGCTCGTCGGCGAAGGACACCAAGCCACCTACGGCAGTGACCGGACTCCGCGTGCTGGCGAACACTGAGACCTCCGTGACCATTGGCTGGGACGCCAGCACGGACAACGTCGCGGTGAAGCTGTACCTCGTCAAACGTGACGGCTTCGCAACCGCCCAGACGCTCGACACGAAGCTCGCCCTCGGGTGGCCACACCGCACGACCTCTGTCTCCGTGCAGGTGGTCGCGGTCGACACCTCCGGCAACCAGGGCGAGTGGCGCCGCCTCGACGTCCCCCCGCCCGCAGCTGTCGCCGCGACCACGGCGCCTGCCGTCACCGTTCCCGTCGTCACCGTCCCTCCCGTCGTCACCGTCCCTGCCGCCGGTCCGAGCGCCGAGCAGTCGTCCGTCCCACCCGTCGCGACCACTGCCCCTGCCTCCACGGCCGCCTCCCTCGTGGGCAGCGCCGGCCCGTCAGCGGTCTCGCAGCAGACGAGCGCCAGCGTCCAGACCGCCAGCACCCTCGCGACGACGACCGCGAGTCACTCCGCCTGAGCCTGTCCCCGATGACCGAGGGCGACCGGTACGACGCTCTCCTCCACGGTTCCCAGGTCGACGGGCCAGCGTTCAGGCTGGCGGGTCACCGCCACCAGCTCGGCCAGGTCGACGGGCCACAGCAGCTCGTCCGAGCTCTCGTGCACGCTGCGCCACGCATGGCCGAGGACTGACTGGCGCTCGAACTCCGTGTGCCCCGAGATGTCGACCTCGAACTCCTCGTCGACGTGGAGGACGAAGATCTCCTCGGTCTGGGCGGTCACCTGGTCGCTGTAGCCGTGGAGGACGACGCGGACGGCCACCGGTCCGTACAGCTCGCTCTCGTCGACGAGGAGCCCGGACTCCTCGGCCAGCTCGCGTCGCGCCGCCTGGCGCGGTGTCTCGTCGCCGTCGACGCCCCCTCCCGGCAGCACCCACCAGCCCGACCCGGGCGTGCCCGGGTCCTGGTCGTGGAACATCAGGACGCGCGGGCCAGCCTCCCCCTCGGCCAGGACCAGCACTCGTGCAGCCCTGCGGGTCCGGTACGTACGTTCGGGCGGGGGCACGGCACGCCCCCTGGCACGGAACGGCTCGGTCACGTCGGCCAGCCTAGGACGCCGGCGCCGCGGCTCGGCGGCGGGACGAGCGGCAGGGTGCTCGCTCAGCCCGGCTACCGTGGGGCGCGTGCCGCTTCCCGTCCTCGGATCCCTGACCTCGCTCCCCGTCCTGGAGCACCTCGACCTCGTCGCCGGGCCGACGGCGAGAGCTCTCACCGCCTGGCCGTACGCCGAGCAGGTAGCCGTCTGCGAGATCGACCCCGACCTCGCCGACACGGCCGCGCTCACCGCCGCGTTCGACCTTCCCCTCGGCGCCAGCGGGAACTGCGTGCTCGTCGCGGGGACCCGTGCCGGTGACGAGCGGATCGCCGCCTGCGTCGTCCCCGCCGACACCAGGGCAGACGTCAACAACCTCGTACGACGCGAGCTCGACGTGAGGAAGGCCTCGTTCCTGCCCATGGATCGCGCAGTCACCGAGTCGAGCATGGAGTACGGCGGCATCACCCCCGTCGGCCTGCCCGAGGCATGGCGGCTGCTCGTCGACGCGAAGCTGACCGTAGAGGAGGTCGTCTGCGTCGGCTCCGGGATCCGCGGCTCCAAGCTGCTCATCCCCGGAGCCGTCCTCGCCCACCTTCCCGGCGCCGAGGTCGTCGACGGCCTGGGACGCTGAGCCACCGAGGACGCTGGGCGACCCGGCGCTAGGGACGCCGAGCGACCCGCTCACGCCTCAGTGAACGGCTCATCGCTCGACTTCCCTGAGCGATTCGACACTCCCGGTCGCGCGGACTATCGTCTCGCGTCTGCCCTCACGCCTGGAGGCCGACGCATGTCCTCTGACCCTGTCCTCTCCTCCGAACGCCACCACCTCACCGAGTCCCGCGCCGCGCTGCACCGGATGCGAGAGGCCACCACCCGCGTCGAGAACGCAGTGGGCGGGGACTCCGTCTCGACCCAGTACCTGAAGCAGGCCCTGTACCGGCGGATGCGCTCCCTGGAGGACGACCCGTCCGTACCGCTCTTCTTCGGCCGCCTCGACTACGCGCGGGACCTGGGCGCGGAGCTCGACGAGCGCCTCTACATCGGCCGCCGTCACGTCACCGGGGAGCTCGGCGGCGAGCCGCTCGTCATGGACTGGCGGGCGCCCATGTCGCTGCCGTTCTACCGGGCCCGTCCGGGAGATCCGATGGGCGTGGCGATGCGGCGTCGCTTCGGCTTCCGACAGGGCGAGATCACCGCGTACGAGGACGAGGACCTCTCCTCGCCGTCCGACGTCGGGTCACGCCTGCTCGCGGAGGAGATCGAGCGGCCGCGTACGGGTCCGATGCGCGACATCGTGGCCACCATCCAGCCGGACCAGGACGTCCTCGTCCGTACCGACCTCGCGACCAGCCTCTGCATCCAGGGTGCTCCCGGGACGGGCAAGACCGCGGTCGGCCTGCACCGTGCCGCATATCTCCTGTACGCCCACCGTGACCA
>JACRAA010000463.1 GCA_016213595.1 Actinomycetota bacterium
CCTCGGCGAGGTCGTTCACCGTCTTCGCGCCCAGCCGTTCGAGGGTGGGCGACTCGATGCGGTGCGCGAGGATCGCCCAGTACGCGACGAGGTTGGCGTCGATGCCGGAGTGCGGCTGGACGTAGGCGTACTCGGCGTCGAACAGCTCACGCGCGTGCTCGGCCGCGACGCTCTCGACCGTGTCGACGTTCTGGCACCCCGCGTAGAAGCGGTGTCCGACCGTGCCCTCCGCGTACTTGTCGCTCAACCAGGAGCCCATCGTCAGCAGCACGGGCAACGAGGCGTAGTTCTCGCTCGCGATGAGCTTCAGGGAGCCCCTCTGGTCGGTCAGCTCCTGCTTGGTGGCGGCGGCGATGCGGGGCTCGACGGACCCGATCACCTCGAGGATCTGACGGTAGGCGCTGCTGGCGGTGGCGGTGACGTCGCTCACGGGGCTCTCCCTCTCCGGTTGGCGGCCTCAGCCTAGCGGTGGTCGAGGACACACCCTGGCCAGCGTCCGCGAGCATCAGGGGCAGGGGGCAGAGCCGTCCTCATGCTTGTCCTCATCCTTGTCCCTCCTCATTCTTGTCCTCGTCGTCGACGGCCTGCTCGCAGTCGTCCCCCTGCCAGGACTCCCAGCCCTCGCGGGCCGCCACAACGGCGATCGCGATCGCCACGAGGGGGTCGGCCCACCACCACCCGAGCACGGCGTTGAGCGCAAGCCCGACCAGGAGGATCCCCGACAGGTACGTGCAGAGGAGCGACTGGACCGAGTCGGAGACGACCGCGTGGGACCCGAGGGCTTGCCCCGTCCGGCGCTTCGCCCACGCCAGCAACGGCATCACACACAGCGACACCGCCGCCAGGACCATGCCCACCAGGGAGGTCTCGGGACGCTCCTGGCGCAGGATCGTGCTGACCGCATCCGCGGCGACGAACAGCGCCAACGCCCAGAACGCGACGGCCATGGCCTTCTGTGCCGCACGCTCGCGGCTCTCCGGTACGGCATGGCTGAACTGCCACCAGATGATGAGGCCGCCGGACACCTCGACGACGGAGTCCAGGCCGAAGCCGATCAGGCCGACCGACGAGGCGGCGTTCCCCGCGGCCAGGCCCACCACCGCCTCGACCGCGTTGTACGACACCGTGGCCACAGCCAGCAGCCTGGCCCGGCGCCGCAGCCGCGGCCGGTCAAGAGTTGTCGGCACTGCGGACGTCCTTCCGGAAGGTGTGGCTCACTCCCTCGCGAGCCGGTCGAGCTCCAGCTCAACCAGCCGGCGGGAGTCCGCGCCGGTGAGGATCCGGACGGGCGTCCGACCCGCCCAGGCCTCGTTGTCGTTGCCCACGGTCTCGTCGGCGATCGTCTTCGCCCTGCCGAAGCTGTGGCCGCAGTCGACCCGAACGGGATGCTCGGCCCACGTGAAGGCGTCCGGCGCGAGGAGGTAGCTGATCGCCGTCGAGTCGTGGACGAAGATGCCGTCGAGCCCGTCGTACCTGGTGTGGAACTCCACGTAGCACGGCAGGATCCGGGTGAGGTGCGCGGCGCGGGGGTTGGGCATCGCGGCGATCCGGGCGAGGTCGGCCCGGGTCATCTGCACCTTCTGTGTCACGTCGAGTCCGGCCATGGTGATCGGACAGGCAGCCCCGAAGACGATGTCCGCCGCCTCCGGGTCGTTGTGGATGTTGGCCTCGCCTGACGGGTTGACGTTGCCCGGGCAGAACGCGTTGCCCCCCATGAGCACGATCTCGCGGACGTTGCCGGCGAGCTTCGGCTCCAGGCGCATCGCGAGGGCGATGTTCGTGAGGGGGCCGACCGGTACGAGCGTGATCTCGCCCGGCGCGCCCATCACGGTACGGACGATGAGCTCGGCCGCGCTCTCGCTCACGGCGGAGGTGGGCGAAGCGGGGATGCCGGCGTTGCCCTGGCCGTCCGCGCCGTGGACGAAGTCGACCGGTCCGCCGTACGTCGCGACGAGCGGAGCCTCGGCACCGCGCGCGACGGGGATGTCGCTGCGGCCGGCGAGCGACAGGAGGGCCAGCGCGTTGTACGTGCTGGTCTCCGTCGTCGCGTTGCCGAAGATCGTGGTGACGGCCACGACGTCGAGCTCCGGCGAGGACAGCGCGTAGAAGAGCGCCATGGCATCGTCGATGCCGGGGTCGGTGTCGATGAGGATCTTGCGGGGGTTCGTCACCTTCGTGAGCGTACGGCTCCTCAGCGGTTGCGCGCGATCTCGTACAGCGCGATGCCCGCCGCGACACCCGCGTTGAGACTCTCCACCGAGCTGCCGATGGGGATGCGGGCCAGGTACGTGCAGTTCTGGCGCACGAGCCGCGACAGCCCCTCACCCTCGCTGCCCACGACGAGCAGCACAGGGCCGTCGAACCTGAGCTCGCTCACCTCGACCTCACCCTCGCCGGCCAGGCCGACGATCGTGAAGCCCATGTCCGCCGCCTGCGTCAGCACCCGGTTGAGGTTGGTCGCCTTCGCCACTGGGATGCGGGCTGCCGCGCCTGCCGACGTCTTCCACGCCGCCGCCGTCATCTGTGCGGAACGACGCTCGGGGATGACGACGCCCTGGGCGCCGAAGGCCGCCGCGGAACGGATGACCGCGCCGAGGTTGCGGGGGTCGGTGACCTGGTCGAGCGCCACCACGAGCCCTGCCTCCGCGTCGAGCGCGTCGCCGAGGACGTCGTCCGGGTGGGCGTACTCGTACGACGGCAGCTGCAGCGCCACACCCTGGTGCACGGCACCACCGGTCAGGCGGTCCATCTCGTTGCGCGTCACCTGCAGCATGGGCATGGCATTGGTGGCCGTGTACGTGAGGATCTCGCGCAGGCGGTCGTCGCGCTCAGCTCCTTCGGCGACGTAGGCGGTCTTGACCGGCAGACCCGCCTGCAGCGCCTCCAGCACAGGGTTGCGGCCCACGACCCATTCCGGGCCCGCGCCCGGCTTGCCGGTCTTGGCTCCGCCGCTGCCGCCACGCTTCTGGCTCGACCTCTCGGCGAGCTCCTTGGAGCGGTACGCCTTGTGGTACGGCCGGTCCTCCGCCTTCGGCGTGGGGCCCTTGCCCTCCAGACCCCGGCGGACGCGCCCACCCGACCCGGCGGTACGGCCCTTGGCGCCGATTCCCTTGCCGGTCTTGCGTACCGCGCCCTGGCGCGACGAGTTCCCTGCCATCACAAGCTCCATCGAGGTCCGTTGGGCGTGTCCTCGACCACCACGCCCAGACTGGTGAGGCGGTTCCGGATCGAGTCCGCAGCGGCGAAGTCCTTGCGGGCGCGGGCCGCCTGCCGCTGGTCCAGGAGCTCGGTGACCACCCCGTCGAGGATGGGGCGCAGGCGAGCGTCGCCGCCGGCCTGCCAGGCCTTGTCGTCCGCGCGCAGCCCGAACACGTCGAGCATGCTCTGCACGCCGACGAGCGCACCCCGCACGCCGTCCCTGTCGCCGGCGGTCAGCGCCTGGTTGCCGACCCGCACCAGCTCGTACACGTCGGCCATCGCGCTCGACGTCCCGAGGTCGTCGTCGAGGGCGGCGACGAAGCTGGCAGGAAGCTGCTCGTTCGAGGTCTCGACCTGCCCCACGAGCTCGACGGCCCTGTCGACGAAGCCGTCGATGCGGGCGAGCGAGGCGCTGGCCTCGGTCAGTGACTCAGAGCTGTACTCGATGGAGCTGCGGTAGTGGGGGACCGCCAGGTAGAACCTGACCGCGCGCGGCGGGTACTGAGCGGTGACCTCACTGACGAGGGCGCCGTTGAGCAGCGACTTCGACATCTTCTCGCCGGCTGCCGTGACCCAGGCGTTGTGCATCCAGTACCGGGCGAACGGGTGACCGGACGCACGGGCCTGGGCGAGCTCGTTCTCGTGGTGGGGGAAGCGGAGGTCGATCCCTCCGCCATGGATGTCGAACTCGTCGCCGAGGTACTTGATCGCCATCGCCGAGCACTCCAGGTGCCACCCGGGACGGCCGCGGCCCCATGGCGCCGGCCACGACGCCGTCAGCGGCTCCGTCGGCTTGTAGCCCTTCCAGAGCGCGAAGTCGCGAGGGTCGCGCTTCCCGCGCGGGTCCGAGTCCTCCGCGGGCACCATGTCGTCGACGCGCTGGTGCGACAGCTCGCCGTACGAGGGCCAGCTCTTCACGTCGAAGTACACGTCGCCCGACCCGTCGGCCGCCACGTAGGCGTGGCCCCGGTCGATGAGCTCCGACACCATCGTGACCATCTCGGGGATGTGCCCGGTGGCCCGCGGCTCGTACGTGGGCTGCTCGCAGCCGAGCGCGGCGTACGCCCGGTGCAGCTCACGCTCGAACGTGTACGCGTGCGCGAACCAGGGCACCCCGGCCTCGGCGGACTTGGCCAGGATCTTGTCGTCGATGTCGGTGACGTTCGCAACGACCGTCACGCCCAGCCCCTTGGCGGTGAGCCAGCGCCGCAGGACGTCGAAGACGACCTCCTTGCGGATGTGGCCGAGGTGCGGCGAGGACTGCACGGTGAGCCCGCAGTGGTAGATCGAGACCTGACCGGGGACGACCGTGTCGAGGTCTCTCACCTCACGGGTTGCCGAGTCGTACAGCCGGAACGTCACGAGGGGAGTCTATGGGACGTAGTGCCGCAACCCGTCGGGCACCGCTCGGGGGTGCCCGGGGCTCCTCGCAACTGGTCGTCGCCGTGTGTTCGGCGGAAGCCCAGTTCGTTCGGGGGAGGTGCGGTTCACCATGTTAAGTGGGTGTGTTGTACGTTCTCACGGCAGATCTGCCATGAGAACCACAGGCATCCCAGGTTAACGTGGTAAACCGACACGGTCCGAGGACTCTTCCGGGGCGGGGACGTCAGTCGCCGGTGTCCACCTCGGCCGGGACGCTGGCCGCGAGCGAGCGCTTGACGGTGCCGTCCTTCTTCGACGCCTCCTTGGCGGCGGCCTTGGCGCGCAGCGAGGCGACGTCGAAGAAGCCCGAACCCGCCTCCGGCTCGTCGGCCTCGGCAGCCGCCTCCCACGGGTCGAAGGGAGGGGCCTCTTCGCTCGTCTCCAGGAACCCCTTGGACGGGTCGTACGGGTCGGCGAGCTGGCGGCCCTCGAGAGGTGCCAAGGCATCTGCGCTCATCGCCTCGTCGGGGAGCTTGCGCAGCACGTCCCGTACGTAGCCGTGTGTCGCCTCGGTGAGGGGGACGTCGCGGTTCTCGCGCTGCGACTGGTACCAGCGGTAGTCCAGGACCTCGTGGAACAGCTGGGCCGGCTCCCGCTTCGCCCTGAGCTCGGTCGGGACGATCTGGGTGACCGGCTCGAAGACGTCCGTGAGCCACGCGTGCGCCACGATCGCCTCGTCGAGGTGCTGCTGGCCAGTACGCACGCGGTACGTGTCGAGGTCGTTGAGGAGCCGCCGCGCCTGGTTCTCCTGCGTGTCCAGGCCGGTGAGGCGCAACAGCCGGCGCGAATGGTGGCCCGCGTCGACGACCTTGGGCTGGATCCGGATGTGCGAGGCGTCCTCGGAGGTCTGGATGTCGAGCTCGGCCACGTCGAAGCCGAGCGCGTTGAGGCGTCGGACGCGGCTCTCGATGCGGCCCAGCTCCGATCCGGAGAACTCCTCGACGCCGGTCAGCTCGGACCACAGCTCGCGGTACCGCGTCTCGACCATGTCGACGAGGTGCAACGGGTCGAGGCTCTCCTCGAGCATGCCGCCCGCCTGCAGGTCGCAGAAGTCCCCGAACAGGTTCGTACGGGCCACGATCAGGTCGTGCTCCCGCTGCCCGTTCGTCAGCGCGTCGTGCAGCTCACCGGTCTCGGCATCGACGAGGTAGGCGGCGAACGAGCCGGCGTCGCGACGGAACAACGTGTTCGACAGGGAGACGTCGCCCCACAGGAACCCGATGATGTGGAGCCGCGCCAGCAGCACCACCATGGCGTCGATGAGCCGGCTCACCGTGTCCTGCCGGACGCCGGAGGCGAACAGCGAGCGGTACGGGAGGGAGAACTGGAGGTGTCGGGTGATGAGGATCGGGTCGAGCTCCGTCCTGTCGGCCGCCACGCGCTTCGTGATGACGCCGATGGGCTCGACCGACGGGGTCCCCATGCGCATGAGGTCGTGCAGGAGCCGGTACTCGTGGAGGGCGAGGTGCTCGATGACCTCCTTCGCCGCGTACACGCTCGAGCCGACCCGGATGAACCGTACGACGTGGCGGGAGATGCCACGGGGGAGGGCCACGAGATGCTCCGTCGGCCACTCGGCCAGCGGCGTCCCCCACGGCAGCGGGATCAGCCGTGAGTCGGGCTTGGCGGAGACGAAGCGGGGCACGAGTGACAGTGTGCCTCAGCCGATGAAGCGACGTGCCGCACGCGCTCTACGACCCCTGCCTGGGCGTGACCGGTTCGTGGGCTGAAGCGACCGGAGAAGGGCCGCTTCAGCTCCACGCGCCGGGGCCCGCGGAGCCGGCGGCGTAGGAGTGCATGGGCACCTTGTCCTCGGTCCACGCCTGGAGGACCGGGGTCACGATCCGCCAGCACTCCTCGGCCACGTCACCTCTCACGCTCAGCAGCGGGTCGCCCGCGAGGATGTGCGACAGGATCTCGCCGTACGGCAGGATCGGGCTCTCGCCGAGCTCGGCGTCGAGGATCGACGGCTCGAGGCTGAACCGGTCGCCCTCGACGTTCGTCGACAGCTGCACCCTGATGAAGTCGGGGGCCAGGCCGATCACGACCACGTTGCGCGGTGCCTCCTCCTGGAACCCGACCGGTGTGTGGGCGATCGGGCGGAAGACGACGGTGATCTGCCGTACGCCGTCGCCGAGTGCCTTTCCGCTGCGGAGCGTGATCGGTACACCGGACCAGCGTGCGTTGCGGATCTCGACGACGACCTCGGCAAGGGTCTCGGTGTTGCGGGCGGGGTCGACACCATGCTCGTCCACGTAGTCGGGTACGACCTCGTCGCCCACCTTGCCGGCCGTGTAGCGGGCGCGGCGAGAGGCCTGCACCGGGTCGTCCCGCCACAGGTGGGTCGACCGGAGCAGGTGGGCCATGAGGTCGCGGAGCTCGAACGCGTCGAAGGTCGCCAGCTCCTCCATGCAGAGCAGGGCCATGACGAGCAGCAGGTGGCTCTGGATCATGTCCTTCAGTGCGCCAGCGCGGTCGTAGTAGCCGGCGCGGCCTTCGAGGGCCAGCTGCTCGTCGTACACGATCTGGATGTTCTCGATGTTCGTCGCGTTCCACACCGGCTCGAACAGGCGGTTCGTGAACCGGAGCCCGACGAGGTTCAGCACCGTCGCCTTGCCGAGGTAGTGGTCGACGCGGAAGATGTGCGACTCCGGCAGCGGCAGACGGGCCAGCAGCTCGTTGAAGTCGCGGGCGCTCTTGGCGTCCGTACCGAACGGCTTCTCGATCGCGAGGTACAGCTCCGCCGGAAGGGCGATGTCGGCCAGGGCCCTGCACGCGGCCATGCTCACGGCCGGAGGAAGCGCGAAGTAGAGGACGATCCGTCCCGTGAGGTCCTTGATGAGTGCGGCGAGGTCGTCGCTGCTCGACGCGTCGATCTTCGAGTACCGGGTGTCCTCGAGGATCGTCTGCATCTCGATGGTGGAGCAGCCGCCCTGGGTGAGGGAGGCCTTGACCATCTCGCACCAGGTGGTCCGGTCCAGCTCCTCGGCACCCGCCCCGACGAGGTGCAGGGAGAGGTTGTGCTCAGCCTTGAGCAAGGTCCCGAGTCCCGGCTGCAGGAGGCGGTGGGTGAGGTCGCCCGAGGCGCCCAGGATGACGAGGTTCACGGCTTCAGTCACGATGGTCCTCCGCTGCAGGCTGAGCCGGTGTCCGGCCTTGTTGATGAGCATGCCACGCCAGGGAACGGAACCGGGGCCCCGCCTGATGGCGAGGCCCCGGAACACGAGCGGTCAGCGACTCAGGACAGGCGCTCCTGCGTGACGTCGGAGAACACGTGGATGTGCTCGGCGTCCACGCCCATGCGCACCATCGAGCCGCGCTCCGGAGGACGACGCGACGAGACGCGGGCGACGACCTGCTGGGCGTTGAGCTTCGCGTCCTCCTCGAGGCCGGCCAGCGTGCCGTAGACGTAGGCGTCGGCACCGAGCTCCTCGACGACAGCCACGTCGAGCCCGATGCCGGCGTCGGCCATCGTGAACGACTCGGGGCGGATGCCCAGGGTCAGCGTCTTCTCGCCGGTGGCCTTCGCGAGGACCTCCCGCTTGATCGGCACGGTGTAGTCGCTGATCATCACCCCACCCTCGACGATCGGTCCGGACATGAGGTTCATGGCCGGGGAGCCGATGAAGCCGGCGACGAAGAGGTTGGCGGGCTTGTCGTACAGCGTCAGCGGGGTGTCGACCTGCTGGAGGACGCCGTCCTTCATGACCGCGACGCGGTCACCCATCGTCATGGCCTCGACCTGGTCGTGCGTCACGTACACGGTCGTGACACCGA
>JACRAA010000464.1 GCA_016213595.1 Actinomycetota bacterium
ACCGTCGTCGTCTCGACCGCCGGCAACGTCAAGATCAACGGCTTCCTCATCGACGCCGCGCTCCACCCGCGGTCCAGCGTGCCCGGCACCGAGTCCGCCGACGTGATCGCGCTCGGCAGGCTGCTGTACGCCACGCTCGCCTCACGCTGGCCCGGAGGACCGGGCTTCGGCATGAAGGCCGCGCCGACCGACGCCCAGGGCGTCGCCGTCTCCCCCGCGAAGGTGCGCTCCGGCGTCTCGCCGACGCTCGACCGCATCACCTCGGAGGTTCTCGCGGGCCGGATCGCGTCGTCGGCCCAGCTGACGACTGCGCTCACGACGGTGCTGGGCTCCGCCGATGCGAGCTCGGACCTCGCCCACCGGGTGAGGTTCCCGATGGTCCGGGACGGGGAGCAGGCGGCGGACCTCGAGGAGACAGCGGTCGTTCCGGCCGTCCCGCCCGCGACCCCGCAAGCGGGCGCCGCCGCGCGGGTCGTGGTGCCGCCGGCAACCAAGGCCCACCAGAGTCCGGAGCGCATGCTCCTGGTGACCGGGATCCTCGTCGGCGTCGTCGTGCTCGCGCTGATCGTGGGGCTGACAACGGTGTTCGCCCGCAAGCGCGACACGGCGGCGACCGGGGCGTCGGGCGCATCGGGCACGACGGCGACGAGCGGCTCCGCGTCGGGCACCACGGCGACCCCGTACCCGATCACGGGCGCGAAGGACTTCGACCCGGCCGCGGACGGCGGCAACGGCGAGGAGAACCCGGGCCAGGTGGCGCTGGCGTACGACGGCAAGACCGACACGGCCTGGACGACTGTGACGTACAAGGGCAAGGCGACGTTCGGCGGCCTGAAGCCTGGTGTCGGTCTGATCCTCGACCTGGGCAAGCCGGTGAAGGTGAGTCACGTGACGGTGACGCTGGTGGGACAGCCGACGGGCGTGGAGCTGCGGGCGCCGGCGGCCAACGCGGCGACAGTGACGAGCCCACCGATGACGAATGCCGCGCAGTGGACAGTGCTGGCGACGAACCCGGCGGCCGGTACGAGCGTCGACCTCAGTATTCGCGACGCGGTGACGACGCGGTTCGTCATGGTCTATCTGACCTCGCTGCCCGCGGCGAGCGGCGGCTTCAAGGGTGGTATTGCGGAGGTGTCCGTCACATCATGAGCAGCATGGAGATCCCGGATGCTGAGCTCCTCCAGACGTACGTGGCGGGTGACGACGAGGCGTTCGCCGAGCTCGTACGGCGCCACAAGGACCGACTCTGGGCTGTCGCGCTGCGGACGATGCGGTCGCCCGAGGTGGCCGCTGACGCGCTGCAGGAGGCGCTGATCTCGGCGTCGCGCCGGGCCAGGCAGTACCGGGGCGATGCCGCTGTACTGACGTGGCTGCACCGCATCGTCATCAACGCCTGTCTCGACCGGTTGCGGCGCAACAAGCTCCGGGCGACCCAGCCGCTGCCGGAGAGCCTGGACGGCGAGCCGGCCCTGGTCGCTGCTGACGACCCGGAGCGGGAGGCGGCGCTCGTCGAGATGCGCCACGAGGTCATCGGGGCGATGCGCCAGCTCAACGCCGACCAGCGGGCTGCGCTGGTGCTCATCGACATGGAGGGCTACTCGGTCGACGAGGCGGCCGGCATCCTCGGCTGCGCCCCCGGCACGATCAAGTCCCGGTGCGCCCGTGGCCGGGCCCGGCTGGCGCCGCTCCTCGCCCACCTCAGACTGCCATGAGCTGGCTGCCGGGGGGCGACCCCCGCCACGACCCGCGCCGGACCGGGCTTCCGATCTGGGCGGAGCGCGACGACGGTCCGCTGAACACGTACGTGCCGGGTCCCTTGCCGAGCGAGCCGCTGGAGAGCTCGTACCACGCTGGGGTCCGCCTCATCGTCTCCGGGCTGGTCGTCGCGGGCGTCATCGCGTTCGTGGTGGCGAACTCCCGGGTCGGGGTGGTCGGCTCGGTCCTCATCGTGATCGGGCTGTGGGCGCTGTACGCGGTGCCGGTGTGGCTGCGCGGGCGGCTGGGACTTCGGGTCGACGGCCCGCGCTGCGAGGTGCGCGGCCGGTTCCGTACGGTCTCGTTCGAGGGCGCGGACGTCGCCAAGGTGCAGTTCCTGTTCGCGGGCCGGAGCCCGGACGTACGGCTGGCGCTGCGCGACGGTCGCAAGGTGATGGTCGCCACGAGCCAGCTCGAGCGGGGTCACTCGACGCTGTACGAGTGGCTGCGCCGGTACGCCCCGGATGCGACGTACGACGCGAAGGCGCTCGACCTGCGCGACACGCTCGTCAACCGCGGTCTGATGGGTGCGCCCGGGGAGGCGTGGGACGGGCCGATGGTGCAGGTACGGGGAGGAACCGGGACGGCGGCCGGACCGTCCGATACGGCGTCAGCGGCAGCGCCCGACGAGGCGACGGCACCGAGCTCCAGCGAGACAAGGACCGATCATGACGAACACTCCTGAGGACCTGGCGGCGAGAGCTGCTGCGGCAGCTGCAGCAGAGAGACACGAGGTGCCCACCGCACCGGGCCCCTGCCCATCCTTGGAGGAGATCTCCGATGCGACTTTCGGGCTCCCCGACGAGGAGCGAGCGGCGGAGATCCTGGACCACGCGGAGGCGTGCGACGGCTGCGCCGAGCTCGTGACGGAGCTTGAGTCGGTCGTGGAGCTCGCGCAGTTCGCGTACCCCGACCCCATGCCGTCCGACGTCGAGCAGCGTCTGCTCGCGGCGCTCGCGGACGAGGCCGTGCACCGTACGAACCATCCGCTCCCCTCCGACGAGGCGCCCGACGTCGCGGTCACGCCCCTCGACAGCGCGGAGCTGTCCGACTGACTCGCTTCGAGTTGAGCCACCTGGACGCCCTGCGGTAGCGTGTTCCCTCGCGCGGGCCTATAGCTCAGACGGTTAGAGCGCTGCCCTGATAAGGCAGAGGTCACTGGTTCAAGTCCAGTTAGGCCCACCCCTTCACCCCGCGTTCGCGACAACCTCTTTTCCCTTACCTGACAAGGGATTACTCTGCGCTGAGCAGGAACGGTGAGTCGTCAGACCTATGTAGTAGAGGGCACATCCAGGCCCGGATATTGCACGCGTATTGCACGACGCGCCGACGCACGCGGAGCGGGTGAGGCCATGGCCGTACGGACCAAGCGGTCCTTCGGAGCGATCCGCAGGCTGCCCTCGAAGCGCTATCAGGCGAGCTACGTCGGACCCGACTTGGCCCGCCACACCGCACCGGATACCTTCACCGCCAGGATCGACGCCGAGGGGTGGCTCGCAAACGAGCGCCGCCTCGTCGAGTGGGACGAATGGATATCTCCGGAGCGCCGCAGGGCCAAGCAGCTCCACAACGACGCTCAGACGCTCCGCACATACGCGTCCACATGGCTGCCCGAGCGGACCGCCGTCCGCGGACTCAAGCCGAAGACAGTGAGCGAGTACGGAAGGTACCTCGACCGCCTGATCAACCCGTCACTTGGGGATCTGCGGCTCAAGGACGTCACGCCGGCGACGGTACGCGCATGGATCGGCCGCCTGAACCCGAAGACCCCGCGACTGAACGAACACGCGTATAGCCTGCTGAAAAGCATCTTCGCCACGGCCGTCCAGGATGAGGTGCTTGACCGTAACCCCTGTCGTGAGCGCATCAGGAAGCCCATACGACACATCGGTGAGCCGGCCTCGCTCGACGAACTGGCACTCCTAGTCGCAACCATGCCCGAGCGGCTTCGGCTGATGATCGAGCTCGCGGCGTGGTGCGCGCTTCGCTTCGGCGAGGTGGCGGAACTGCGCCGCGGCGACATCGACCTCAAGAACGGCGTCATCCGAGTCACGCGAGCCGTCCAGTGGGTCGATGGCGTGAAGATCGTGGCGGCCCCGAAGGCGGACAGCGTGAGGGTCGTCGCCTTCCCGCCTCACTTGGCAGACACGATCAGGGACCACCTCAAGACGCATGCCCAATGGGGCAGAGACGGCCTGCTCTTCCCCACGACTCGTGGCGAGCAGCACAGAGCACCCACCTTCCACCAGGCCTACTTCAGGAAGGCCAGGGAAGCGGCCGGACGCCCTGACCTCCGCTTCCATGACCTTCGCCAGACCGGAGCCACGTTGGCGGCAGCATCAGGCGCCACGCTCGCGGAGTTGATGCAGCGTCTGGGCCACACCACGGTCTCAGCTGCGCTTGCCTACCAGCATTCGGCCCAGGGTTCCGACAAAAGGATTGCTGCCCGACTATCACTCATCGCCACATCACCGGCTGGTGCGGCCGATCTCCTTCTGTAGGCGCCGAACCGCGACGTCGCACGGTTCGCCACTCAACTTGCGGGATGCACACCGCCGACTGCGCCGGCAGCAAACCCGACGAGGCGGCGCCCGGGACGCCAAGGTTGGGGTGCATTCGCTGTCGACGGCACCCAGGGCAAGGAGCACATGTCCACATGCCGTTGGAAGTCCATGACGTCGTAGGACGTTCCCAGTAGCATGGCTGCATGGTTGGCGATGAAGCGGTCCGATTCAAGCTCGAGAGGCCACCGGTAACAAGAGTCGTGCTAACGCTTGCCTTCGAGGCAGCACCCTCTATCCAAAACTGGCAACTTGCAGGTTTCTTCACTGGGCTTCGAGACCGGTATTTGTCAGTTAGTGAGGCGGCTCCGGTCCCAACCGACAAAGGTGACGGGTCCTTCGAATTCTTGGGCGATGATGACCCGTGGCCGATTCCTAGGACCGAATTTGTGTCACCGGGAAGAAGCCTCGGTATCCAGGGCGACCAAATGGATGTGGTGTGGGACTTCGGCATGGCCTCTGGGGAGAGGGATTATGTCGGCTTCGAGTCGCTTATCGGTGAGATGGCCGATGTCTACGAACAGTTTGCTAATGAATTGGCGAAGAATCATGTCCGGCTCGAACCAAGAACTGCGCAGTGCCATTACACCAATGAGATCTTGGGACTTGAGGTCACCGAACTCGCCGTTGGCGTGCTGACAGACTGGGCACCGGTGCAGTCCAGGCCAACGGATGCCCCCGGATACGTTGGCGTGCGCATACATGCCTGCAAGTCCCCAGAACACTCATGTTCATCATGGGTTATGGTCGACTCTCAGGAGGATGGCTCCCCTACGCTGTCAATTCGAGTGCGGCGACCGATTGCGGAAGGCGACATCGACCCGATGGCGGCAATGCGTGAGGCGCACGACGAGTTGATCGGACTATTTAAGAGGCACACCAGTGACGAGCTGCGGCAAGCGTGGGGCGAACAGTGACGATCACAGCTTCTAGCGAGAGCGTGTGGAGCGGCCGCTCCACTAGCCGTTACGTGCGGAGAACCAAGCAAATCACGGTCAATGAGAGTCATGCGGCATCGAGGACATCTGTTCAGGCGCAATGGGCCGCAAGTCCGCCCGCAGTCGGCTCCTTTGCCCTGAATGAAGTCCGACGTCAGATTTCTCAGATCCCCGTCGTGGAACTTCAGAGAATGGTCAGGGCGAATGTGAAGGATTTCGTGTCACGTGTTTCCGACGCTCAGTCCACGGTCCCATCCGTCGTTCCCGTCTCCCAAGACACGGCTGTTCTCAACTGGGTTGCTGGTTCAGCTTCGATCGAGGTCGAGATCGACGCCACGGGCCCCGTTTACATGTGGGCAGCCCGCAGCGACGGAGCGCAAGAGACGTTGATTGATGACGTTCCTGGAATTCGGAGTGCGGTTCGGAGGCTTGTTTCGCAGATGGCTGCCAGGGTCAGCGTTGAGAGCCCTCGTTGGCGCGAGGCCTACCTGGAGCGATGAGCGAAGACGCCTGGGTGTACGACGACGAGAACATCCCTGACTCAGAGTTGCTATACCGACGTATCCCCAAACTGCCGGACCATCGGACTTTCGACCCAGTGCGTTGTATATGGGTGCCCAGTACTGCGGCGCTAAGGCGCGACGAAAACGAGGGCATGTCGGTGCACCAGCACAGCGTCCTCGTTGCGCGCGGTCGCAACCCAAGTAGCCTTTATGATGGGTCCGCCTATGGGTCCATTTCTTTCCTTGCCGGCGTCCCCAGATGCGATGAGGCTGGCGTTCTTCCCACTACCCCAACAGAGGAGGAGGAGCCTGACGCCGACAGGCGTGCCGCTCACGCTGAGGTGCGTCCGTCAACCCGCGGGAAGGATCGTCCCGCCTGGAGCAGGGTGACTAGCCGCATTATTGCGCACGCGACTTGGGTTCAGCCCCCCGAGTAGGTGCGCTGCGTCCTTCCTGAGGACGCGGACAGGGGGGCGGTGCCATTGGCGGGGCGACGCGTTCCCGTGGGATACGGGTTGATGTCGATGACCTCGGACAGGAAGCGGGCCGCGATGATCGGCCCGATGCCGTAGACGCTGGTCAGGCTGATGCCGCTGCCGGTGACGTAGCTGGCGAGGTGCTGTTTCGGCTCGGCGGTCTCCCGGTCGATGTCGAACACTCGTGCCAGCGGACGCTGTGACAGGTGGGCACGCACCCGCGGATCATCGGCCAGCAGTCGCTGCGCGGCCATCAGACAAACCTGGTGGGGTCCGTGGCGAACTGTCTGGCTTGTTCGCTGGCTATCAGCACCAGGTCCCCAACCAGGCCAGCAGCAAGAGGTAGGGCCACTCCGGCGACGCCACGGACTCCAACCAATCGCCCGACGCGCGACCACGGAACCACGGGTGCAAGAGGTGTGTGGCACATAGACACGGAGCGTTTGTCGGCCGCCCATCCCGGAGGATCTGGGTACCGACGAGTTCACAGCGACATCGACGGGCTCGCTGGCCTCTTACGACTTCCGGGCGTCTTCGAGGAGTCGAGCCACTGGCGGGTAACCAGGGTCTAGGGGGTCAGGCGCCGCCTTAGGGGCGGGCTCGTCGCCCACTGCACTAGTCGACCAGTCTCCGGCGTGATCGTGTGATCCCTGTAGAGGGCGGGATGGCTCGAACCGCCCCCGCGATCCGCTCAGCAGCCGTCCTCGCGTCCTCGTGCTCCCAGATCCTCAAAGTGACCCAGCCGGCCTCGCGAAGGAGTCGATCGGTCTCGGCATCCCGTATGCGGTTTCTACTGATCTTCGGACCCCAGTAGGCCGCGTTCGTCTTGGCTGTGGTGGCGTGCTCAGGGCAACCATGCCAGTA
>JACRAA010000472.1 GCA_016213595.1 Actinomycetota bacterium
CCATGCCCGCCACCGCAAGCAGGACGAACGCCAGGATCGCGCCCATCCCCGGCGTGCTGGATACCTGCAGCTTGGCCCAGCGCTTCCACCCGTCGAACGTCACGACGCCCAGCCCGTGCGGCAGGACGTACGAGTCACCCGGCGCGAGCTCCAGCCGGAGCAGGTCGGAGTTGTCCTGGGTCAGCTGGGTCATGCCCGTCGTGTCCAGCGTGAACACGCTCTGGGGCTGGCCGGTCTCGGCCTTGGGCGGGCCGGACCAGGCGGTCAGGAACAGCTCCGGGCTCAGAGCCTCCGGGAACAGGGACACCGGCCCGGCGTGGCCCACGGACGCAGTCGGCAGGAAGTAGCCCTGGAGCCCCAGCCGTTGGGGACGCGCGTCCGGCACGTTGATGGCGCCGACCGACTTGAGGTTGGAGTCGAGGGGCTGGAAGACGACCGGTCCCGAGTACGCGACGTTGCCGTTGCCGTCGTGGACGGTCACCACAGCCGCATAGCCGTGCCCGACCAGGTGGACCTTGCTGCTGCCGATGCTGAGGGGCTTGTTGACCTCGATCGCGTCGGTACGCGTTCCGGCCGGCGTGGTGACCGTGACGTCCGCCTTGAACTCGCGCGCGGCCCCCCTCTGGACCGGCCCCGTCTCGTACGCGACGTGGAACGCGTTCAGCGTGACGCTGAACGGGTCGAGCTGACCGTTGAACGCCGCGCCTGAGGAGATGTCGTCGTACTGGGTGAGCGTGTTCGAGAAGCCCTGGCCCTCGACGACGATCGCCGTGCCGGAGTGGCCGAGCAGGGACCCGTACCCGATCGCCAGCAGCACGCCCAGCAGGGCCACGTGGAACGTGAGGTTGCCGAGCTCGCGGGTGTAGCCGCGTTCCGCACACACCACGTCGCCGACCCGGCGGACCCGGTAGCGGCGCTTGCGCATCGCCGCCTCTGCTCGCGTGAGGAGCTCGTTGGAAGGTGTCGAGGAGCGGTACGCGGTGGCGCCGGACATCCCCGAGACCCGGCGCGGAGGCGTGGCCGCAGGCGCACGTACAGCCCTCAGGTAGACCGAGGTGCGCGGCACGATGCAGCCCACGAGCGAGACGAAGAGGAGGAGGTAGATCGAGGAGAACCAGGGCGTGTGGTAGACGTCGAACATCCCGATCTTGTCGAGGAACGGCCCAACCGTCCGGTGGTCGCCCAGCCACTGCGTCACGGCGAACGGGTTCACCGGGCGCTGCGGCAGGATGCCGCCGGGGATCGCGGCGACCGCGAGCAGCAGCAGCAGCATGATCGCCGTGCGCATGCTCGTCAGTACGGCCCAGGCGAAGCGCAGCGAGCCGACGAACCCGCCGGGCGGGGCGACCTCGGCTGCCGGACGACGCGCTCTGGACCCTGCGATCCCGTGGTCGTCGGCGGTCAGGCCGTCCTCGTCCAGCTCGGACGCGTCGGCGCCGCGGCGACTGTCCGTCCCGTCCGGCGTGAGTACCTCGTCGGCCTGGTCCGTCTCATCGGCAGTGGCGATGGTCTCGTCCTCCTCAGCTTCCCGGCGGGGCATCAGATCGGCGTCCCGAACCCGGAGGCCCACTGCCTCAGACCGGCCATCCACGAGTCCCACCAGCCCGTGACCAGAGCGAGGCCGACCAGCGCCATGAGGATCCCTCCCGCGCGCATCACGCCGCGCTGATGGGCTCGGACCCAGGCGAGAGCGCCGGCGAACCGTACGAATGCGACGCCCAGTACGACGAACGGGAGCCCGAGGCCGAGACTGTACGCGAGGGCGAGGGCAGCGCCCCGTACGGCCGAGCCTTCGTTCAGCGACAGGGTGAGGACGACCGTCAGCGCCGGGCCGATGCAGGGTGTCCAGCCCAGCGCGAACGCCAGGCCCAGCACCGGGGCGGCGACGAGACCCGCCCGAGGAGCCCAGCTGGTCCGTACGTCGCGGGCGAGGATCGGCACCAGGCCCGCGAACGCCAAGCCCATGAGGATCGCGAGCACGCCGGCGATGATGCTCACGAGGCGCTGGTGGACGAGCAGCGCCGCACCCAGGCCGCCGAAGGCCGCGCCGGTCGTGACGAACACCACGGCGATGCCCAGGACGAACAGCGACGTACCGAGCAGCATCCGTCGACGCGACGCCTTCCCGTCGACGATGTCGGCGGCACCGATGCCGGTCGCGTACGACAGGTAGCCGGGCACGAGCGGCACGACGCACGGCGAGAAGAACGACGCCAGCCCGGCCAGAACGGCGACCGGCAGCGCGACGAGGAGCGAGCCGCCCATCGTCTGGCGTACCCACTCACCGATGTCGAGCGGTGTCATCAGTGGCCCTCGGCGATGTCGCTGTCGAGGCCGACGATCGGGGCCGTGGTGGTCGGGCCGACGATCCGCGCCGCGACGCGCCCCTTCGCGTCGAGGACCAGCGTCGAGGGGATCGCGTTCGGTGGCAGGTCCGTGAACCCGAGGAGCAGGGCCCCCGTCGGGTCGTACAGGCTCGGGTAGGTCACGCCGAACGCACGCTGGAACGCCTGCGCGGGCGCCGGGTCGAGGTCACGCGTGTTGACGCCGACGAAGACGGCCTTGCCGCTCGTCTGGGTCGCCGCGGCCTGCAGGTCCGCGGCCTCCTTCCGGCAGGGCGCGCACCAGGAGCCCCAGACGTTGATGACGACAACCTTGCCGGTCAGGGTCGACGGGTCGAACGTACCGCCGTCGACAGTAGTGCCCTTGAGCGCGGGGGCCGCCTTGCGCTGGGCCGGGGGCACGGTGGTGTACGAGCCGTCTCCGCTCACGAAACCACGGCCTGACTGGGCCGTCCCGCACCCGGCGAGCAGCACAACGACAAGCAACGCGACCAGCCGGCGCATCAGGTCCCCGCGACGTACTTCTTGGTGGTGGCGGAGGGCAGCAGGTGAGCGGCGGGTTCGGCATAGTCGACGCCCGCGATGCGGCCGTCCACGAGCCGGATCGAGGTGACCGACGCAAGGGTGCACTCGCGACGCCGCGGGTCGTGGAGCAGCCGCCGCCCCTCGGCGTGGCTGCGCATCATCCAGATGGGCAGCTGGTGGGACACGACGAGAGCCTGTCCGCCAGGACCGGCCGCCTGGGCGGCGTCCATCACCGCGGCCGTCATGCGGGCCACGATCGACACGTACGGCTCCCCCCAGCTGGGACGGAACGGGTTGCGCAGCAGCCACCAGTTGGAGGGCATCAGCAACGTCCGCGACTTCTCCCCGAAGACCTTGCCTGCGAACAGGTTCTCGGCCTCGATGAGGCGCTCGTCGATGACCACCTCTAGTTCCGGGCGGGTGGCGGCGACGGGGGCCATGGTCTCGCGTGCCCGCTCCAGAGGCGAGCACCGAAGGTGTGTCAGCGGCACGTCCTTGAGGTAGTCCGCGGCCGCCTCGGCCATCTGCACACCGAGCGACGACAGGTGGTAGCCCGGCAGGCGTCCGTACAGCACCCGGCCGGGGTTCTCGACCTGCCCGTGGCGCAGCAGGTGCACTGTCGTGGTCTCCACACGTCTCCTTCTTTTCGTCGCGTCAGGATATCCCGAGCGCCTGAGCGCTCTGCCCGTTGTCGCATCTCGTGGCCACGCTTCTCCACTGAGTGGCAGATAGCGGAGTGCTGGTGCGTAGAGGCACCGGCGACCCCCTGTCAGCCAGTGAATGGACGAACGGATGGTCCGGCCCTGTCGTCATCCGACCCGGCGAGCCTAGGCTGGCCGGCGCGCGACGAAGGGAGAACCGTGTACAGCCATCTCTCCATCCACCATCCCAGACCCGGGCAGCGCGACGTACTGATCGCGTCCATGCACCGCTACGGAGAAGCGCTCGCGCAGGCCCCGGGACTGCTGTCCGTCCACACGCTCGAGGATCCCGAGCAGGGAGTGCTCGTCGGGCTGGCGCTGTGGGAGTCGGAGGACGCCTTCCATGCCTCGGTCGGCCTCGCGCGCGCGGCGATCGAGGACGACCCCTTCGACGAGTGGGAGGCCGAGCCGGTCGTCGGCTACCGCCTCCGGGAGGTGTAGCCGGCAGTGCGGCCCCTCTCGCGCGTGGCTGACGCGGTCATTCCATCGAAATGCAGGTCATGAGCGGGCTCGCGCTCCACGCCGGAGGTCATTCAATCCAAATGCTCGTCATAGCGCCTGAGATCGGGCCGAATGACCCGCATTTCGATCGAATGCCCCGCGATCGTCTCGCCGACCATCACGTCAACCTCAGGGTGCCCGCCTCGCATCGTAGGAGGGGCCGCGGGACGCCTGCCGGGCGAGTGCGAAAGACGTGATCTACGTCAGGAATGGGATCCCGATCCCGCAGGACCTCAGGTCGTACGTCTCCGGCGCGGCCGCTGGGACGGGCGCGTGACACGCTGCCCGGCGGCGACCATCGACTCGCGGCGGCGGAAGGCGAAGGCGGCGAGCGCGTCCGCGAGGTCCGCACCGGTCGGCGCGTTCGCGAGCACGTCGACGCGCAGCCCGTGGGCCTCGCACTCCTTCGCGGTGGCCGGGCCGATGGCGGCGACGATCGTCGCGGCGTGCGGCTTCCCCGCGATGCCGACGAAGTTGCGGACAGAGCTCGATGACGAGAACAGCACGGCGTCGTACGCGCCGGCCTTGATGCCCTCCCGGATGACCGCGGGCGGCGGCGCGGCCCTGACGGTGCGGTAGGCCGTCACGTCCTCGATCTCCCAGCCCCGGTTCACGAGCTCCGAGGTGAGCGCCTCGGTCGCGATGTCGGCGCGCGGGACGAACACGCGGTTGATGGGGTCCAGCGTGTCGTCGTACTCAGGGAACAGCTGTCCGAGCCCGGCCGCTGACGGGTCCTCCGTCGAGACCAGGTCCGGCTCGATGCCCATGGCGCTCAGCGCATCAGCGGTGGCTCCCCCGACAGCGGCGACCTTGAGGCCGGAGAAGGCGCGGGCGTCCAGCCCGTACTCCTCGATCTTCTCCCGTACGGCCCGGACGGCGTTCGGGGAGGTGAAGGCGATCCACTCGAACTCCCCGTCGACGAGGCCGCGGATCGCCCGGTCCATCTGGTGGGGGGTGCGGGGGCGCTCGATGGAGATCGTGGCGACCTCCTGGGACGCCGCGCCGTAGCTGCGAAGGCGGGTCGTCATCGGCGTACCGCCGTCCTTCGTGCGCGGTACGAGCACCCGCCAGCCGAACAGCGGCTTCGACTCGAACCAGTCGAGGTCGGTACGGTCCTGGCCGGCCAGCTGGCCGACGATGACGTGGACCAGCGCCTCGGGCGCGACGCCGGAGACGGCCGAGATGAGCTGTCCGAGTGTGGTGTGGACGCTGCGCTGGCTGATGCTCGCGCCGCTGAGCGTGAGCAGGGCAGGCTCGTCGCGCTTGCGGCCCGCCTCGAGGGCACGCCTCACGAGGTCAGTGACCATGGACGCGCGCAGCGCGATGACGAGGTCGCCCTCCGGGATGCGGGGCCCGGCGTTCTTCCGCTCCCGGACGGCGGCCGGCAGGAACTGGACGACGCCGCCGGAGGCGAGGTTCACCCCCGCGTACTCGGGGACGACCGTGAGCAGGGAGACGCCAGGTACGACCTCGAACGAGCAGCCGAGCCGGACGACCTCGGCGGCCTCCGCAGCGGCATCCGCGTCGAGGAACGGGTCGCCCACGACGACGCGGGCGACGGTCTCGCCGTCGCGAGCGTGCTGTACGGCCGCGGCGGCGCGCTGTGCAGGGGTGCTGTCCGGCCCGACACCCAGCTCCTCGAGCGAGGTGAGGAGCCGTCCCTGCAGCTTGTCGACGGGAGGGTTGGTGACGAGGTCGACGAGAGCCTTGGAGTCGGTGACGACGATCTCGGCGGACTGGATCGCAGAGATGGCGGCCACGGTCAGGAGCTCAGGGTCACCCGGACCCGCGCCGACGAAGACGACGCGTGCCTGGCCGCCCGAGGCGGCATCTCCTGCCGGCAAGTCCAAGACGGCCTCCTGGTGAAGATACGGCGTGAAGATACGGCCTGTGGGGAACAGAGTGGTCAGGGACTACCGACGCGTCAAGTGAGCGCGGAACGTAGCCGGTCGGCATCGAGTACCCACACCGAGAACTCGCGGCCGTCGACGAACGTCACCGGGACATGGTCCGTGTAGGTGGTACGCAGTCCCGGGTCCGCGTCGACGTCGACAGCAAGCCACTCGACGCCGGCTTCGGCGCAGACCGTCTCGACGATCGAGAGCGCTTCGGTGCAGAGGTGGCAGCCGTCGCGGGTGATGACGACGACCCTGGCCGAACCGGCTATCTCGGGTGTCGTCTCCGCGACGGGTGCCATCCGGCTACTTGCCGGCGCGGCGACGCTGGATGCGCGTCTTCTTCAGCAGCTTGCGATGCTTCTTCTTCGCCATGCGCTTGCGACGCTTCTTGATGACCGAACCCACGGGTGACCTTTCGTCGTGCACCGGCGGTGCACTGCTGCGTATGTGATGGTGACGCCCGTCCTGAACGACAGGCTCAGCCAGCCGGGCAAGACTACCGGTAACGCGCACAGGTGAGAAAATCCCGTCGCGCTGAGGCAGGTGGACCCGCTCAGCCGGCCTGGAAGAAGGAGTGCTTCAGGTAGGCGTCGACCGCCGCCTGGGGCACGCGGAAGGTTCGCCCGAACCGTACAGCCTCGAGCTCCCCGGAGTGGATCAGCCGGTACACGCTCATCTTGGACACCCGCAGCAGCGTGGCCACCTCGGCCACGGTGAGCAGGTTCAGCCCAGCGCCTGTCGGCTGCGTCATCTCTCGATCCTCCTGCACGTCCGCTTCCCCCGGTACCCCCGGCGGGCGCGCTTTCGCAGGAAGCCTAACGGGAACCTGAGAAGAGGACTACGCGGATGAGAGATCCGTACGGATCCAGCGCAGCCCCCAGGCGTACATGGCGATCGCAGCCGCTGCTCCGGCGTTGATCGAGCGCGTCGAGCCGTCCTGGCGGATGGCCACGAGGTACGTACAGGCGGCGACGGCCTCGTCGGTGAGCCCCGGTCCCTCGGACCCGAACAGGAGGCACACCGACTCCGGCAGTGCCGTGGTCTCGAGGGGCAGGGATCCCGGCAGGTTGTCGACGCCGACGACCGGGATGCCGCGCTCGGCGAACCACGCCGCCAGGTCGGCGACCGACGCATGGTGGTACACGTGCAGGTAGCGGTCGGTGACGAGTGCGCCCCGCTTGTTCCAGCGGCGCCTGCCGAGGATGTGCACGCCGGCCACGTTGAACGCGTTCGCCGTACGGACGATGGAGCCGATGTTGAAGTCGTGCTCCCAGTTCTGGATGGCGACGTGCAGGGGCCGGCGCCGCAGGTCGAGGTCGGCGACGATGGCCTCGACGGTCCAGTACCGGTAGCGGTCGACCACGTTCCGGCGGTCCCCGTGAGCGAGAAGCTCCTTGTCGTACCGTTCGTCCTGCGGCCAGGGAAGCGGATGCGGTCCCACCCCCACGCTCGGCGCGTACTCCTCGTACGGGGCGTCGCCGGGCGGCTGCGCGCCCTCGGCTCCCGGGGGGGTCATGGGCCAAACGGTACTCTGGCGTTCGTGTCCTCCCTCGCGACCCTCGCCATGACCGCGCTCGCGCTGCCCTCGTGGCTCGACCCGGCAGCCCTCATCCACCTGCTGGGGAACTGGTGGCTGTGGGGGGTTGCGTTCATCATCTTCGCCGAGTGCGGGCTGTTCTCGGTCCTGCCCGGCGACTCCTTGCTGTTCACGGTCGGCCTCTTCGCGGCGGACAGCACGATCTCGTTCGGCAGCAAGCCTGCGACTCTCGGCGTCGTCTTCGTGGTGCTGACGATCGCGGCCGTGCTCGGGAACGTCGTGGGCTACTGGATCGGGTACGTCATCGGCCCGCCCCTGTTCAAGCCGCGCACGAGCTGGGTCGGTCGCAAGCTGTTCGCGCCGCAGTACGTGACGAAGACGCACGAGTTCTTCGACCGGTACGGCTCGCGCGCCTTGATCCTCGCCCGGTTCGTGCCGCTCGTACGGACTTTCGTCACCCTCGTCGCCGGCGTCGGCCGGATGAGCTTCCGGCGCTTCATCGCGTACACGGCCATCGGCGGGGTCGTCTGGGTCGCGCTCGTGACGCTGCTCGGCTTCTTCCTCGGCAACATCCGCTTCGTGCGCACGAACATCGACCTCGTGCTCGTCGTGATCGTTCTCGTGTCGCTGCTGCCGATGGGCCTCGAGTACCTCAGGCACCGCCGCGCGGCCAAGAAGACGAAGGCCACCGCGGCTGCCGCCGAAGAGGCCGATCCTGCCTGACCTCGCTGGTCACCATCGCCGCACCCGTGACGGCGCCCGGCGTCCGGTCACTCTCCGTCCGCTCAGTGAGGCTTCTCAGTGAGGCTTGCTCAGTGAGCCTTCTCCACCGATGACGCGGGCACGAGCCCTTCCAGCGCCGCCGCGGCGATCGCCGAGGGCTTCGCGGACGGGGAGACAGCGTCGACATGAAGTCCGAGCGCGCTCGCGTCCCGAGCCGGGATGCGCCCGACG
Source organism: Actinomycetota bacterium (assembly GCA_016213595.1). Taxonomy (GTDB): domain Bacteria; phylum Actinomycetota; class Actinomycetes; order Propionibacteriales; family Propionibacteriaceae; genus Fen-668. The sequence continues at coordinate 8,459 of JACRAA010000472.1, forward strand.
CAGACCACCCGTACCTCCTTGGGCGGCACGCCGAACAGCTCCTCGATCGCCTGCGCCGCGCTTCGCGAGGTGACGACGACCGCCTCCGGCCAGCCCGACTCCAGCGCCTTCTCGTGCTCGGCCGTCGGCTCCGCGGTCACCCGCTCGTACACGGGGAGCTCCTCCGCCTCCCAGCCCAGGTCACGCAGTCCCTCTGCCAGGAGGGGCGAGGCGTTCGCTGAGCCCGGCAGCAGCGCCAGGGGAACGTGGTCAGTCTCGGGCGCCTGCGGCCACACGCTGAGCAGGTTCCCGACGGAGGCATCGAGGGACGGCAGCATGTCGACCGTCACAGAAGCCGCCACCAGGGCTGCGCTCGTGGTCGCGCCGAACGCGGCGACGGGCGTGCCGGCGAGGATCTCCGCGAGGCTCGTCCTGCGCTCCTGAGCGCGCTGCTCGAGCAGCGTCACCGCCTCCGCACTCGTCATGCCCACGCGGTCGGCGGTCGGCAGCCGGTCCAGGACGGCGTCGAGGACGGCGTCCGGGGCGGGGATGGTGCGCGTCAGGGTGACCACGACGGGGTCCCCGCCCGCCCGGGTGATGGCGCCAGCCAGGATGGGGTCGATCTCGTCGTTGATGCGCTGGACGAGCACCCGCGGCCGCCGCGTCCGTGCCGGCTTGGCCAGGATGTGCTGCGGCAGGGCAGCGGCGCCCGTATCGAGGAGCTCATGGGCCACCTTGACACCGAGCCGCTGAGCCGCAGCCAGGTTCGCTTCCATGTCGTCGTCGTTGTCCATGTCGTCGATGGTGACCGTACGGATGCGGCGCAGGTCGTGCGCGTGGTCGGGACCGACAACGATCGCGCTCAGCTCCAGCCGCGTCCGTACGTCGCCGGTCTCGAGGAGCCGCGCCAGCGCACCGAGCGGTGCCTTCGTGACCCCCACGATCTCCGCCTGCAGCGACCGCTCAGCCGTCGCCACCAGCCTCGTACAGGCATGGTCGATCCGGCGCAGGGCCTTGGTGACCGCCTTCGGCGCGTCCTCACGCACCTCGACGACGAGGACGCCCTGGCAAGGTGTGGGCAGCATGACCGAGGGGTCGAACACCTCCGTCACCGACTCGAGCCGGCCCTCGCGGCTGAGGACCGCCCACGCGAGCACGGTGGCGTCGAACTCCCCCTCCTCGACCCGCTGCAACCGGCTCTCGATGGGGCCGCGGATGCCGACGATCGTGAGGTCCGGGCGGGCCGCCAGCAGCTGGGCCCGGCGCAGCGGCGAGCTCAAGGCGACGCGGGCCCCCTCCGGGAGCGTCGCGAGTGTCCAGCCGTTGCGGGCGCAGAGGGCCTCGCGCGGGTCGAGACGCTTGACGTACGCACCGAAGCGGAGACCGGGCACGGGATCTGTCGGCAGGTCCTTGAGCATGTGGACCGCGACGTCGCAGCGCCCGGCGAGCAGAGCCTGTCGCAGGGCGTTCGTCATGACCTGCCCACCCGCGAAGGCCGACGGGTCGCCGCCCTCGTGGCCGACCTCGACGAGCTCGTAGCCCTCGTGCACACCGGCGCCTACGAGAAGGTCGGCGACCTGGGTGGCCTGGGACAGAGCGAGGGCAGACGCGCGCGTGCCGACTCGTACAGGCTCGGCAAGTGAGAACGTATCCGTGGTGGATGCTCCAATCGGCGGCGGTCCGGAGTGGCTCAGGACTGCGGCGGCGTGTACCCAGGGGTCTGAGGCGGGTACGGCGGGACTGCCGTACCGTACCCGGGGGCCTGTTGGGGCGTCGCGGGCGGGGTTGCCTGTACCGGCTCCGCCTCAGGGGCTGCCTGGTATCCGAACGCCTGACCGGACTGTGTCGGCTCGGCGGCGGGCGGGAGCGCGTCCTGCGTCCCCGACCTCGCCGAGAAGTTGGGCGTCTCGAAGGCGACGCCCACCGCTGGTGCTGCGGGCGTGGCGTCGAAGCTCACCTTGGGCGCCTGGCGGACCTGGGCGTCGTTGACCTCGAAGTACGTGGCCCGCTGGAACTTGCCGAAGCCGGCGATGAGGCTCGTGGGGAACGACTCGATGCGCGTGTTGTAGTTGCGGACGTTCGCGTTGTAGTAGCGGCGGCCGTTGGCGATCCGGTCCTCGGTGTCGGCGAGCTGGCGCTGCAGCTCGACGAAGCTCGTGTTGGCCTTGAGGTCGGGGTAGGCCTCGACCGTCACGAGCAGCTGGCGGATGGCTCCGGTCAGCTGCTCCTCGACGCCCGCCCTCTGCTCGGACGGTGCTCCGCTGGCCATGCCTGCGGCCTGGTTGCGCAGCCGGACGACGTCCTCGAGCGTGCCGCTCTCGTGCTTCGCGTAGCCCTTCACGGTCTCGACGAGGTTGGGGATGAGGTCGTAGCGCCGGTTGAGCTCGACGTCGACCTGTCGCCACGACTCCTCGACGAGGTTCCTCATGCGGACGAGGCTGTTGTACGCACCGATGCCGTACAGGACAGCACCGACGACGAGCAGGATCAGCAGGACGAGGACCACCCAGAACGCGGTCATGTCAACCTCCACGATTGTCGGGTTCGAACACCCGAGGACTCAGCCAGCCTAGCCGAGCGGGTGGTCGCCCACGAGGGTTGCCGGAGTCGGGGCCAGCGGGAGCCGTGGTGGCACTACTTCCTCGTCGTCTGCACGAGGTGGCCGAAGCCGACGGACCGGTCGGGCGAGCGGAACAGGTCCTGGCAGGTCGTCAGCGTGATGAGTGCCTGGGAGGGCTTCACCCCCGTCTTGCCCGGCACCGGGTCGAGGACCCACGTGTCGACGTCCTTGACCGTCAGCTTCGACGGGGACTCGTCGATCTGGTACGTGAAGATGTACGACTTCGTCTCGACGACCACCTTGTCGCCGGGCTGGAGCTCCAGCAGCCGCGCGAACGGCTCCCCGTGCGTCACCCGATTGCCCGCGATCGCGAAGTTGCCGAGCTGGCCGGGCTGCTGGGTGCTCTGGTACCAGCCCACGCCGCGGGCCAGCGCATAGTCGCTCGTCCCGACGAGGATCGGCACCTTGTAGTCGGGCCCGAACCGCGGGATGGTGAGGATCGCCATGGCCTTGTCGAGCTGGGCCTGGCTGTACGTGGTGGCGCTCGCCGGCGAGGCCGAGGCTGCGGGGACACTGGCGCTCGTCGATGCGGACGGCTCCTGCGACTGGGTGCCGTCCGTGGTGTTCCACTGCCGCTCCAGCTGCGAGACCTCGCTTCTCGCCGCGTCACGCGACGGGGCGTTCGTCCCGAAGTACTCGTACCCCATCCAGCCGAGCAGGCCGACGGCGATCGCGATCAGGAGGAGCCCGGTCACGGTGAGGATGCTCGGTCGCCCGCGGCGACGATGAGCCTCCGCTTGCCCTGTGGCGCCGGCCTCGGTCGCGTCGGCGGTCCGCCTCGGGTCCTCAGAAGTCACGGGACCATTGTGACCGATCCCGGCGGGGGCCCTTCCGACGCCCGCTCGGCGACGTCGTCACGGCAGGACCGAGTCGCCGATGGGGCTGGGGTTGTAGGCGACCTCCCACCGGTAGCCGTCAGGGTCGGCGAAGTAGCCCGAGCAGCCGCCCCAGTCCCGTCGCACAGCCGTCGTCACACTCGTCGCGCCCGCCGTCCGCGCACTGTCGAGCACCTCGTCCACGCCCTCCGGACGGGGCATGTTGTGAGCGAGAGTGATCGGAGCCCGGCCCAGCACCGGCTCGTACCCGACCTCCTCGGTGAATGCCCCGACATCCCACAGGCTGAGGACGACCTTGTCGGCGACCGGGAACATGAGGACCGCCGGGTCCTCCAGGACCGGTTCCCAGCCGAGCCCGTCGCAGTAGAAGGCACGGGACTTCTGGAGGTCCCTCACGGCGAGGGTGATGAAGCTGACACGTCTGTCCATGGCGCCCATCCTGGCAGCGGCCACGGACAGCCGCGGCAGCCGCCAGGCGTCAGCGGAAGGTCGTGGGCCCTCCCAGAGGGGCCAGCGACTGCTCGGCGTCGGCGTCCGTGAACGCGCCGAACTTCCCGACCCAACGGGCGAGGTGGAGCCCACCGAGGACGCGGTAAGGGAAAGCGCCCCGGTTCGCGAGCCGCTCGAGTGTCGCGTGGTCGACGGGGCGACCGGCGGCGATGACGAGGTTGCCGAACCGGTGGCCCTTCAGCGTGGCCGGTTCGAGCGCGCACACGACGGGCTGGAACCGGTCGGCGATGCCCGCCACGACCCTCTTCGCGTACAGGAACGGGACGCGGTCGGTGATGTTGACGACGATGACACCCTCGGGCGACAGGACCCTCGCCACATCGGCGTACCACTCGGCGGTCGTCAGCTCGGCAGGCACGCGCGAACCTGCGAACGCGTCGACGATGACCAGGTCGGCGTGGTCGTCCCCAACCTCGGCGAGGCCCGCCCGCCCGTCGACGGGACGCACCTTGATGCCCGAACGTCGGGGCAGAGGGATGATGGCCCGGATCTGCTCGGTGAGCGCGACGTCCGGCTCGAACACGACCTGGGCCGAGGTCGGGCGCGTGGCCGCGATGTACCGCGGCAGGGTCATCCCCGCGCCACCGACGTGGATGACCCGCATCCGCTCCCCCTTCGGGGCGATGCTGTCGATGACGTCCGCGATCCGCTGCACGTAGTCGAACTCGAGCCGCAGCGGGTCGCTCGGGTCGACGAACGACTGGTCCGTACCGTCGACACGGACGAAGTACGCGCCCGGTACGGACGGGTCAGGCACCAACATGGTGGCCACCCTTCCATGGCTGCTCGGCAGAGGTCGAGGCACCTGAGGGGATCCTTAGTCGCACTCCCCCACGGCGCTGACCCGGGAAGGCCGGCGGCCGTCCCGGGTCACGAGCCGTGCGGAGTCAGACGACACGCAGCCCTTCGTGGTCGTCTGCGACGTCGAACGTGACCTCCGAACCGTCCCCGATCGAGCCCGTCAGCACCAGCTTGGCGAGCTGGTCCTCGACAGCCGTCTGTACGAGGCGGCGCAGCGGCCGCGCCCCGTACACAGGGTCGAAACCCCGTTCCGCCAGCCAGGCACGAGCCGCGTCGGTGACGTCGATGTGGATCCGCCGCTCGGCCAGCCGCTTGTTGAGCCGGTCGAGGTTGATCGTCACGATGTGCGCGAGGTCCTCGGCGCTCAGCGGGTCGAACATCACGATGTTGTCGAGCCGGTTGAGGAACTCGGGCTTGAACGCCTTCCGCACGACGCCCATCACCGTCTCGTTCTTCAGCTCGCGGCTCATCGTCGGGTCCGCGAGGAACTGTGAGCCGAGGTTGCTCGTGAGGACCAGGATGACGTTCCGGAAGTCGACCGTACGACCCTGGCCGTCGGTGAGACGCCCGTCGTCGAGCACCTGGAGCAGGATGTTGAAGATCTCCGGGTGCGCCTTCTCGACCTCGTCGAGCAGGACGACGGAGTACGGCCGGCGGCGTACCGCTTCGGTGAGCTGTCCGCCCTCCTCGTAGCCGATGTAGCCGGGAGGCGCACCCACCAGGCGGGACACGGTGTGCTTCTCCGAGTACTCGCTCATGTCGATGCGTACCATCGCCTGCTCGTCGTCGAAGAGGAACTCCGCGAGCGACTTCGCGAGCTCCGTCTTGCCGACGCCGGTGGGGCCGAGGAACAGGAACGAGCCCGTGGGGCGGTTGGGGTCCGAGATGCCGGCGCGTGCGCGACGCACGGCATCGGCCACGGCCCGTACCGCCTCCTTCTGCCCGATGAGGCGAGAACCGATCCGGTCCTCCATGCTGAGCAGCTTCTCCGACTCGCCCTGGAGCATCTTGCCGACGGGGATCCCCGTCCAGCTCGACACCACCTCGGCGATGTCCGTCGCGGAGACCTCTTCGGACACCATCGACTGCTTGCCCTCGGTGTTCTCGGCGGCCGCG